>CAYSHJ010001111.1:0-1988 GCA_964430385.1 uncultured Planctomycetaceae bacterium | reverse complement strand
CGCAAGGTCGGCGGGGTCGCTTGTGTCAGGGTCAATCCACAAACACAAACTCGTTGGAGAGCAGCAGCGTCTGAAGGTATTCCTCCCACGGCGAGAGATGCTGTGGTCGTCCCTCTGGCGAAGACTCCGATATCGCCTTGCCAGAAGACTCCAAGAACTTCTTTCCGAGGGCGATTTCATCAGGTTCGGCGGCTCGGCTGAAGAGACGTCGATACACGGCGTCGATTCGCTGTTCCATCTGCTCGATGCGCGACAGGTCCGGCCGCGCGGCCAGATGTCGAGCCTGCTCTTTCATGAAAGGACTGTTCATGAGAAACAGCGCCTGTTGTGGCACTGTGGTCTGATGCCGTTGCGGGCTGCTGGTGTCGGGCGCCGCGAAGTCGAACGCACGGAGCACGCTCGGCAGGTTCTGTCGGTCGATGAAGCCGTAGACCGTGCGTCTTGCCGAGAACGGCGGAGTCGTCTGATTCACGGCCGGCCCGCCCATCGTCAGGTCGAGTTGACCAGACACAGCCAGCAGCGAGTCACGCAATGACTCCCAATCGAGCCGACGACGATTCATGCGAGCGAGGAGTCGGTTCTCGGGATCGGCGAGCGGGGGAAGTAAGCCCCCTGATGCGTCCGATTTGTGAGCGGTGTCGTGCAAGCGTTCGTCGCCATCCGGGGGCTGACGCCCCCCGCTCGCCTGCTGGTACACCGACGACAGCATGATCTGCCGATGCAGCTTTTTGATGGACCAGCCCTCGTCCATCAATTGCCAAGCCAGATGGTCGAGCAGTTCGGGATGAGTTGGCGGTTCGCCACGCAGGCCGAAGTCGCTCGGCGTGCGCACGATCCCCGCGCCAAAATGATGCAGCCACACGCGATTGACCAAGACTCGAGCCGTCAGCGGGTTGTTCTTGTCGGCGATCGCGCGAGCCAGTTCCAAGCGACCGCTGCCCTGTCGAAACGAATGACGTTCGCCGCGTGTTAAAATTTCCAAGAACTGCCGCGGCACCGCGTCCCCCGGATTGCTCGCGTTACCGCGCACAAACACGCGCGGGTTCACAGGAACCGCCGCATCGACCAAGACGTGTGCGTGAGGGGCCGCGCCGGGCGAGGCGATCCAGTCCTCGACTTGCCGATGCTGCTCGTGAAATTGATTCTGCGTCGTCGTGTCCACGAAGAGGAACTCTTCGACGTCGGTCAGCGCCACGACCGGCGGGGCACCGATCCCGTACAACAATTGGCGCAGCTCTTCCCAAGCCGGATCGTCGAGTTGCGTGGCCGCTGGATCGGTCGTCCGCGTTTGCTGCCAGCGCGCGTCAGCCTGTTGAAACAGTTCGCCGTACCGCGCCGCGACGTCCGCGAGGTGACGAGGCGAAGCGTCCGCGAATGCCTGCACGACGACGGAATTCAGTCGCTGTTTCGAGTCAGTCGAGTCGCGCCACTTCGCGATGACTTCGCGTGCCTTGGCGGTGAACTCGTCGGGAGCCACGGAGGCTAGACTCGCCAACGATTGCCAAGGAGCCAGCACCGGATGATGTTGCTTGCGCGTCTGCTCCAGGAATTGTCCCCAGCGCTGGGTCATCACGGGGTTCAAATCCTTGGAAGCGTCCACCAGAAACATGACGGCCAGAAAGTTCGCTTGCACTTGCTCCTTCTGCGCGGTTAGCAGGTAGTCACCGGCTCGCGTGCGGAACGAGGTCTCCAACTTCGTCTGTTGCGCTTGAAGGAACTGCTGGAACTGCGCGATTCGTCGCTGCAACTCCTGCAAGTAGGCGTCGTACCGAGCCTGTTCGGATCGAGGCACGATCAGAGGCAAGACGTGTGGCTCGATAGAACTGGCGAAGACGCCGTGCAGCCCATAGTAGTCGCGCGTCGGAATCGGGTCGAACTTGTGGTCATGACACCGAGCACACGCCACGGTCAGCCCCAGCAACCCGCGAGTCACCACATCAATGCGGTCGTCGATGATGTCGTGCTGGCTGTTGATGAACCGTTGACCC
>CAYSHJ010001110.1:0-3032 GCA_964430385.1 uncultured Planctomycetaceae bacterium | reverse complement strand
CATCGTTGACCGCGTGATATTTCGGGACATAGTTGCCGCCGCCGAAGACGTACATCTTGTCGTTGAGCACGGCCGCTTGGTGATACGCTCGCGGCGACCAACCGGCATTCGCCGTCGCCAGCTTCCACTCCTTGCCGTCGGACGAAGACCAGACGTCGTTCTTCAGGCTGGCGTCGTCGCCGAAGTAATAGTTCTCGGTCCCGCCGAGCAGCCACATCTTACCTTTGAAGACCACCGTCGCCGCGGCGATGCGCGGAGTCCAACCGGCGTTCGCTGTCGCCTGTTCCCACTTCGCGCCGTCGGTCGACCACCAGACCTCGTTGCTGGCCGAGTGCCCTTCCAGCCGCCCGTTGTACCAGCCACCCATCATCCACATCTTGCCGTCGAACACGAGCGACATCGGCAGGTCGCTGTGCTTCCACGCGGCCTCCTTTTCGACCAGCTTCCAGGTTTTGCCGTCCGCCGAACTCCAAACGTCGCGCGGCGGCGCGTGGAACGAGTCGAACCAGCCGCCGAAGATCCACAATTGGTCCTTGTAGACCACCTCGCCTTGTGAGTCGCGCGGCGGCCAACCGGGGTTGTCAGCCACCTTGACCCAATTGGGTGCCGGTTCTTGACCGAAGCCAAGCGTGTCGCTCGCGATCAGAATCAGAACAGCGAGAAGAGTCGGGAATCTCATGAGTTACTCCTCGTTGAGTCGTTGATCAAAAGTGATGCTCGCCACGCTGACAGAAACTGCTTCGTGTACTTGTCGCCAAACATGCATTGTCTGACGCACTACTCGGCCTTTGCCATTCGCGACAGCCAACTCAAGAGCAGGTTTTCAATCGCCGCATCTTCGGCAGCCGCGCGGTCGACGAGATGCAGGTCTTGAGCTTTCACCAGTTGTCGCACCAAATCATCGCGCACGGCGGCAGATCCGGGAGTTGTCGCCGCTGGATGCACCACGAAGCAGTCCCACTCCTGATGACCGAAGCTCAGCGACCAATTCATGATCCACGAGTAGGAGCGCACGAACTGCTCGTCGGAGGCGGCTGCCGCCGTTCGTGGAACGGCCAGGACGACGAGGTCCGGTTTCATCGCTCGCACTTTTTCATTCGCGGCATTCTCCAACTCCACGAGCGACTGGTTTTCTGTCGGCCACACGGTCACCTCCACTGCGGCATTCGGATGAAGCTGCTTGAGCGCCGGGCCGATGAGCGTGTCGAATGGCGGCATGGCGAAGACTCGCACCGGCTTGGACTGCTTCAACAGCGAGAGCGTTTTGGGCAGAGCCGGCACAGGCGGGCCAGCATCTGCCAACGAGACTTCGTTACCGGTGATTGCTCGGCACAACTCCTGAGCCATCAATTTATGGCCGTCCATGTTGGGATGAATTTCATCGCTCATCGTCAGCCGCCACGCCCAGGCGTCGCGTGTCCGCAGTTGGTCGGCCGCTTGGTACTGGTCGCACACCGGGACGTTCAGCTCGCGCGCGGTCGTGCGGATGATGTCGCAGTATTGGATCAGTCTTTCCGTCGGACGTCCCGACGTGTTGATGACTGCGTTCGGCGTGCATAGCAGCACTTGGCTCTTCGCCTCGCGGCAGCGCGCAACGATCGTTTCCAGGTTCTTGCGGAATTGTTCTTCCGAAAAGCGATTCATGTCATTCAAACCAAACGTCACCGTGACCAAATCCGGTTTGTTGGCGAGCACGTCTCGGTCGAGTCGATCCAAACCATTTTCCGTGGAGTTGCCGCTGATGCCCGCGTTGATCACGGTCACGTTGGCTTTAGGCTCAACCTTCTTGATCGCGACTTCGAGCATTTCCGGATAAGCCCGCACTCCACCAGTGTGGTAGTAGACGCCGGTCACGCTGTCGCCGAGACAGACGATAGTGACGGGCTTCTCGCCAAAAGTCAGCAACGGTTTCATGGCCGAGTCAGACGGGGAAGACTGGGCGTTCGCACAGGCCAAATGCATCCAAGCCGAGCCCGCATAAAGTCCTGTCGGACAGGCGATGGACTTCAGCAAACGACTGAGCAAAACACGCCGATTCATGGAATACTCCTGGCAACATGCGTGACAAGAATCAGAATCAACTACGCTTCATCGACCATCGCGACGAGCTCGAGAATATGTGCCTCGTCCCACGGCTTGTCCTGTGTGCCGAGCGGTGGGCGCGGCATGCCAATATCGAGGTTGTATTTGTGTTGCATCGCCGCTCGAAAAAACGACCAAATCGAGCCGGACGCGATGACTCGCGAGATCGCCTGCTGGAACTTCAGCATGAACGCACTCGCTTGGTCGACCTGACCGGCGACCATCGCTTCCCGCGCGCGGCGGCAGGCCGGGCCAAAGACGTTGTAGAAAGTGCCGATCGCTCCGATCGAACCGGATAGAACCGCATGGCACAAGACTTCGTCGGCTCCGCTGAAGAGTTGCAGCTGGTCACCCGCGTGCGAGTGAATCAGACCAAACAAGTACAAATCGACGACCGTGATCTTCATGCCGGCGATGTTCGGCAGCGTGAGGATTCGTTCCGTGTATTCCTTCGCCCCGACGGACAGCTTCTGAGCCAGTTCGATGTGATACACAAACAGCGGCAAGTCCGAGGCGGCACCGACTCGGCGGTAATGTTCGAAGACCACATCGGCCGAGTGCGGGTAGTAAATCGGAGCGACCGTCGATACCGCATCGGCTCCGATCCGCGCCGCATGTTTCGCGAGCGTCACCGCATCGTCCGTCGCGACCGCTCCGGCATGCACCATGATCGGGATACGCCCCGCGCTGGCCTTCACGCATCGCTCGACAATCGCCTTCCGCTCCTCGACCGTCAGCAACGGCCACTGCCCCGTCGAGCCGGTGACGTACAAACCATCCAAACCTTGCTTCGCAAACAGATCGACAAGTTGCTCGACGACATCGAGTGCCGGCTTTCCATCCGCTCCGAATGGCGTCACGAGCGCTGGCCAAATCCCACCGAATCGACGAGCCATGTTCTCTCCTTGGAGTGCGGTGGCTTGACACCGCTTTCGATTGCGGCGAAGCCG
>CAYSHJ010001109.1:0-12129 GCA_964430385.1 uncultured Planctomycetaceae bacterium | reverse complement strand
GCGGTGATTCTGGTCGACGGCGCTCAAGGCGTGCCGCACAGGCCGGTCGACGTGTGTGATCCGGCGATCGACTTCTTGGCCTTCTCCGGCCACAAGCTATACGGCCCGACGGGTATTGGTGTGCTGTACGGCCGGCGCGAGCTACTCGAAGCGATGGACCCGTTCCTATGCGGCGGCAACATGATCGACGAGGTGCATCTCGAGACGTCGACGTGGGGCGAGCTCCCCGCGAAGTTCGAGGCCGGAACGCTTCCGATTGCCGAAGCGATCGGACTTGGCGCGGCGATTGATTACGTGCAGTCGCTCGGCTTCGACGCGATCCAGCGGCACGAGCACAAACTGCTCGAACGAGCGCTGCGGCTATTGCCCGAGACACCCGGAGTGACCGTTTACGGCCCGTCGATCGAGCATCGCGGAGCGATCGTCAGCTTCACGGTCGAAAGGGTTCACCCCCACGACCTCGCCGACCTGTTTGATCAAAAAGGCGTCGCCGTGCGAGCCGGACATCATTGCACAATGCCGCTGCACGAATGGCTCGACGTCGCCGCGACCGCGCGCGCCAGCTTCGCGTTTTACAACACAGAGGCCGAGGTCGACGCCCTCATCGATGCGATTCACTACGCACGGCATAAATTTCGACTCGAATGACCGAGGACTCGCTGGTGCCGTGCTTCATGCGTTCATTCGTCGTCTCCCTCAATTCGTTGGCACCATTCCGTCTGGAGTTTCCGTGTCCCAACGAATTGAGGGAGGCAACGAATGGTCGATCTTCGGACAGCATCGCCATTGCGAAGGAGGCGACATGGCAAGCAACAATACCAGCCTGTCCGTCGGTGATCCCGCTCCCGACGTCACTCTGCCGGATGACCTGAACCGTCCGACGCGGCTCTCCGACTTGTGGCAGCGGCAGCCGATCGCGTTGGTCTTTGTGAGGCATACTGGTTGAACGCTCTGTCGTGAGCACGCGGTCGGCGTGCGCGAGGCGTATTCGGCGATTCAAGCCGCTGGCGGCGAGGCGGTGCTCGTGACGATGAGCGAGCCGACCGTGTTGCACGAGTTCAAGCAAAAATGGCAACTGCCGTTCGTCTGCTTGGCCGATACGAAGCAAGAAGGCTATCGAGCGTTTCGTTGTCCGCGTGGACGAATGCTCGACATCATCGGTCCGGTGATGTGGTGGCGAGCGATCAAGTCGCTGTCACGCCACGGACTCGGACGCCCGCAAGGAGACGTCATGCAGTTGCCAGGCAGCTTTGTCATTGACCGCGGCGGCACGATTCGATTTGCTCATGGTAGTCAACATTCGGCGGACTGGGCTTCGCCGGAGGAACTCATCGCCGCATTGAAGCCACTCACGAACAAATCATGACGAACTTGCCGCTCACACCCGCTGGTTTGCGACTGCTCGACCGACGTGACTTCATGAGCGACTCGGCGAGTGGCTTGAGTGGCCTGGCGCTCGCGACGTTGCTCGCACAGCACGGGCTGCTTGGTCCCGGCGAAGTCGCTGCGGCCGACAATCCGAAATCCGAAATCCGCGGTCCGAAATCTCCCATTCGTCCTGTCGTTCGGCCGGAGCGTCCGTATGCCCGGCGCTCCCCGCACTTCGAGCCGCGTGCACAACGGGTCTTGATGATTTTTTGTTCGGGAGCCGTCAGCCACGTCGACACGTTTGACTACAAGCCGGAACTCATCAAACGGCACGACACGCCGATGCCCGGTTCGGGGCAGCTCATCACGTTTCAAGGCGAGAACGGAAACCTCATCCAGCCCATCTGGCCGTTTCGGCCGCGGGGGCAGTCCGGCAAGATGATCTCCGACTTGTTGCCGCGGCTCGCGCAACACGCCGACGAGATGTGCTTCATCCACTCGATGACGGCCAAGAGCAACACGCATGGCCCGGCCGAGAATCAGATGAGCACCGGGTTCATCATGGACGGCTTTCCGGGAATCGGCTGCTGGGTGAGTTACGCACTGGGCAGCGAGTGCTCCGATCTGCCGGCGTTCGTGGCCGTGCCCGACCCGCGCGGCGTGCCGCAGGTAGGGCCGAGCCATTGGAACTCGAAGTTCCTGCCGTCCGCGTTTCAGGGGACGCCGTTCAACGCCGACAAGCCGATCCCCAACTTGCGTCGTCCGCCCGAGGTGACCGAGGCGGCCGATCGCTCGACGCGCGATTTCCTCAAGCGGCTGAACGAGCGGCATCTCGAAAAGCATCCGGGCGACACGGAGCTGCTCGCACGCATTGCCAGCTATGAACTCGCGGCCAAGATGCAACTGGGAGCCGCCGCTGTCGCGGATCTCTCCGGCGAATCGCTCGCCACGCACCAAGCCTACGGCACCGACGACGCGAACAAGACCAAAGCCGGCTTCGCGCGCAACTGCCTACTCGCTCGGCGACTGATCGAGCGCGGCGTCCGTTTCGTGCAACTCTTCAACGGCGCCTACGCGATGGGTGAGGGTGTCGGTAATTGGGACGGACATAAGACGATCAAGATGCAGTACGACATCCACGCCCCGATCCTCGATCAACCGTGCGCCGCACTGCTGACAGACCTCAAGCAACGCGGCTTGCTGGAAGACACGCTGGTCGCGTGGGTCACGGAGTTCGGTCGCATGCCGACGTTCCAAAAGGGAGCCAACGGCCGCGACCACAACCCTAAAGGCTTCACGGTCTGGCTGGCCGGAGCGGGAGTGAAAGCTCCGTTCTCCTTCGGAGCCACCGACGAGTTCGGCTATCAAGCGGTCGAGAAGGTCTCGTCGATCTACGATCTGCACGCCACGATCCTGCACCTGCTGGGCCTGAACCACGAGCGCCTGAGCTTCTACCACAACGGCATCGAACGCCGCCTGACCGACGTGCATGGCCATGTGCTGCGCGAGGTTCTGGCCAGCTCGTAGTACTACAGCGCACGTTCGGCCGTATTGTCCCCTCTCCCCCCGCTTCGGGGGGAGAGGTTAGGGTGAGGGGGGGTTCGGAGTCGGTGAGCGGCCGACGACGAGTTGGCGTATTGGCAAGCGGTTGCGCTGCGATTGGAAGCGTCGGCACGATTCGCCCCCTCACTCTAACCCTCTCCCCCGAAGCGGGGGAGAGGGGACCGGAACGCACAAGATGCACTGTAGTAGTAGTTCCCGCTGCAGCGGGTTCAGGGACGAGTTTTCACTCCGCCTCCGAGATGATCGTTTTCGGATCGCGCGGAACCAACCGTTGATGTGTGGAATCGACCAGGAAGTCGAGGTCTTCCAGCACGATCGCGCCAATCAACGCCGTTTGCCGGCGCGGTTCGATAGATGCGGTGAAGACACTGTCGCGGCCCAGCAATTCGACATGAACACCTTGTGCGGTGGGACGAATTGCTGTGCGTCCGTCGGCATATTTGACTGTGACCGTCCCAGTTTTCTTCAGCCCCAATGTCTTCGCGACGCTCTGTGGCAGAACCAGCCGCGTCGCGCCGGAGTCCACGACTCCTTGAATGGTGGCTCGTCGAACTTTTTCGGGCGCGAGCACACCGGCCTCGGCCAAAACCTCGTCATCGCGATTGACCAATTTCAACTCGACGGCGAAACGTCCCATCTTTTTCGCTCCCGGTTTGTCGCTCGTCGGCGTCATGGTAAATCTCCTTCGTTCGTGGGCCGCAGGCATTGTATTGGACAGTGAGCAAGGAGCGAGTCCGGACGTGCGGCGAGACTTTCGGCTGTCGAGAGCGACGCTACGCTGCGACGACCTGCGATTCGGAAGCGATGGCTGAAATTCGCGTCGGCCAGCGGCGGTGCGTGAGAAACGCGATCCAACCGACTAGCCCAAAGAGATACACCAGCGCTGGCCACGCCAGCCGCTCGAACCGCGACGCTCCGAATCGGCGTTGACGCCGCCAGCACGCGATGGCGAACGGCACGCCGCTCAAGACGCCGAAGCCCATCGCCCAGCCCAGACCGTTCCATCGGGCGACTCGCAGGAATGAACGTCTGGCCTCGTCAGCCGTGGGTGGTAATTGGTGCAGTTCTCGGACAGCCGTCTTGATGACTAAAAAACACTTTAAGGGCATCAGCGATCCCAAAAGTTCGATGTGCCACGGAAGCCACATGAAGTCGTACCGCGCAAACTGTACGACAATTGTGCGGCGTTGCCGGAGCGAACCGTCGGCGTTCAACCACAGCAGTTCATTTTCGTAGGATTCCGTCGTCCATTTCTTCGGCGGCACATAGCTGGCGACGAAGCCACCACCGGCCGCATCCACGAGACGGAAATCACCGTCGCGCAGCTCTTCCGGCAACGGCAGTACGCGCTGTGTCTCCAGCGCGGGCGTGACGAACTCGAGCCGGTCGCGAAATCGCAACACGACATCGTTCTGAGTGACCGTATCGCGTGGCGGCTGGTAGCGCGAGAAATTCATCACCGCCAGCAGCGGCGAGTCGAGCTGCTCGCGAGCCAACCGCGCTTCTCGCCGAGTGAGGTTGATGACGTACGCTCGGTCGCGAGTCGCCGGCACAAACGGCAGGATCACCTCCCACTCGGCGGGTGATTCACTGACGGTCATCGTCTTGTGTCCCTCACGAACACCGACGAACGCATGTCGGTTCGGCCCCTGTTCCCAAGTGACACACTGTTGCTCGAACGGCGGCTTGGAATACGACAAGCCTTGCGTGCCGATGTAGCCGACGCATCGTTTGTCACGCACGTCGTAGCCGACCAAGTAGCCGCGCTCGCCACGCCGCGCCGGCCCGATGAAGAACCACTGCTCCTGCACGCCGGGCATCACGACATTCGTGTTCAATGAGTCGAGCCGCATCCGCCACGGCAACGGCTCCGGGGCATTGTCCCATGAGGAGACGGACCAACTTCGATATCCAAACGATGTCCACGGGTCCAACTGCGACCGCATGTTGAACGAGCGATCCGTCGGAGCCGTCTTCCGTAATTCTTCTTCCGTGATGCCCAGCGGCTGGCCGTCAAGCGTTTGAAACTCGACCCTCGGTCTCATGCCCGGAGCAGCTCCCGGGTGCGTCAATTGAAGGATCGGCTCGCCATCAGCCTGGAAAGCCAACGATCGCGACTCCATCCAATTCCCGGCATTCATCCACGGCCGAGACAAAAGCCAATGGTGAAACAGCAGCACGACATACAACCAAAGCAGCGCACCACCCGTCGCGATGATCACTCCCAACAACCAGCGTGCAACCGCGTCGCTGAGCTCGCCAGAGTTCAAAGGCCCGCGACTGGTCGCTGAATTCTGGCGAATCGAGCGACTGACTTCCGAATTCGCCATCACGGATACTCCCGTTCGCGAACGATCAACAGCAGACATGTCGCGAAGACGACATCAATCGCCGCGACGACTGCGAACTCTTGCCAAGTCGGCCACAGCCACGCGCCGAGCGATTCGCGATAGACCATCCAACCGAACGCCGCCACGCAAGGCAGCAGCCGAGTTCCCAACCATCGCGCCGGACGCAACATCGCCAGCAACGTGCCGAGATACAGCGGCGGCATCGACCACCACAAACGCCACGTTTCGTTGGTCATGCTCCACTCGAACGGCGACGGATGCGTGCCCGGCCGAGCAGCCCACGCCCCGTACAAAACGATTGGCAACGCCGAGCACACCAGCAACACGCTCAGCCCGACCGCGAGTTTGCTGAGCACGATCGCTCGACGGCTGACCGGCCGGTGCAGCAAGAACAGCCACGCTCCGCCGCGCGATTCGCTCGAAGTCTGCCACACCGCCAGCCACACGGCCAACATAAACGTGACCACGGAGAACGGCTGAGCAAACCCATCCGCCAAAAATGGAATCGCGCCGCGTTCCTGGACGAAACTCCGCATCCACCCAAAGCCGGTCACGTTCGTGAGCTTGGCCACGACGAGCAAATACGCCCCGCACGCCGCCGCTCCGACGATCGCCGTCAATCGCAATTCTTTGATCACAAGCGCCGCATGTCCTGGCGACAGGCCGACACGTGACAACAACTCGACTCCGCGCGACAGAGTCTTCTCCACGTCCTTCCCCTCACTGGGCTTGTCCCAGTGGCTTGCGGGATTCTGCACGACTCGTTTCTTGAATAACTCCAAGTAATGCAGAATCCGTTGAACCACCGGGGCAATCCCGGTGGCGGTGATGTCAGAATCAGGCCGCCAGTCACGATGCACGCGGAACGCCAGATACCCCGGCAATCCGAACGCCAACATCCACCCGCCCCAAAACACTTGCTCGCCGACCGAACCTCCGAACCGTCGCAACCTCCGCAACGCCAGTATGCACCACAACACCACCGAGACATGCAACGCCGCCACCGGCAACGCCAACGTTTTCCACTCCACTTCGGGCCGCACATGAGCCAACTCCAAACCCAATTGCCGCGCACGGTGATGATCCAGAGGCGATGATTCGGAATCCTCCGGATGCGTCATGGCCCACATGAGGAAGTCCCCGAACGCTGGGAATTGAATCAACGGCATCAACCACGCCCCCTGCTCCTCGCCACCTGCGGAGATGTCGCGATGCGGCACGATTCGCTCGCGGATCACGGTCCCCTCCGACGTGGCCCAAGTCAGCTTCCAGCCGTCGGTGAAGAGCGGCTCCACAAACAGCGGCCCGTCGGGCGTTCGCTCCCACTGCAACAACGCCGAGCGTCGCACGCTGTCTGGCAATCGCAACGTCTCCACGACCGGCGGAGTTTCGGTTGGCGAGACAACGAGCAACGCCGCCTGAGTCCGCAGCACAATGCGCACCGGTTCCGTCTGCGGATCAGCCGGCCAATCAAAGCTCGCGGCCCAGATTGGCTCTCCGTCATGAATCACACGACTGAACCGTTCTCGCAAATCGATCCAATGCACGCGACGTCCATCCGGCTCGATCAGCAGCTTTCCGGCGCGTTGGTCAATCATTGAATTGTAGTTCGTCGATGCCCACCCCAATGAAATCGCGCGACCATCCCACAATCCGACAACGCCGGCACGCTCACGTCCCGATCGAGTCGGGAACTGCTGTTCCTCCGACAACGTCGATGTCGAAAAACCCTTCTGTCCGATCCAGCCGATGCGCTGCTTGCTCCGCACGTCAAACAGCGTGAATTGTCCGCGCGTTCCCACGTCCTCGAAGAACCACACGTCGCGTTCGGACAATTCCACGCGCACGACGTCCGATTGCCAAGTCGCTCGCTGGGGACGCTTCCAGATGCGAGCATCGACGAGTGCAACTAGGCGACTGCTCTCGTCTTTGTCCGCCATCGTGACGAGTTTGCCATCGAGGTCGTGATACTCGGTCCTGTCGTATTCAGCGTGGCGAACCGACCTCGTTTTCCACACCGGCAACCCATCCTTGCGGAAGGTGAATTGATGCTGTTGATACTCCGTCTGCGGCTCGCCAAAGAATTCCGCGACGATTCCTCCAACGAAGGTCAAAACCAACGCCCACAGCATCGTCGCGGCTACGGTCAGCAACACCGCTCGGCAAACGGTCGAGGCACGCAATCGGTTTGTCGATCGCAGACGACTCATGCGAAATCCCGTTCCTCGACGACAGCCAGAATCGAAACGACCAGCACGACCACCATCCCGACGCACAGACCCAAATACTGCGACGTCGTTGGCACGAGCCCCATCGGAAAGTTCGGCTCAAGCGAGATCAGCCAGAACCACATTCCCAGTACCACGGTCGTCACCAACGGCCACAACCGCGACCACCACCACTTCGCGGGACGAAGGCCTGACAGGAACGCGCCCAAAAACACCACGACGCTCCAGCCACATGCCTCAATCGCGGGCTGCAAGAACGACAACCGAAACGGACCCGCCACGTTCCCCGGCGTTGCTGCCCAAACCGAGTACACCACCACCGGCAACAACGACAACGCGAGCGTCACCGCTCCACCGACCAACAGTTTCACGCCGATGTACGCTCGCCGAGACACCGGCCGAAACAACGCAAACGCCCACGTCCCGCGCAGCCCATCGTCCAGCGACATCGCCAATCCCAACATGCTCGCGATCGCCGCCACCAGGAACCCGCACCACCACAGCCAATCCGACTGAGCCAACGCGAACCCGATCGTCGGCGCCGGAAACCCGCGCAGCCAATTCGACTGCCCTGTCAATTCGCTGAGCAACCATCCATCCACCAACAACGCCAGCGCGATGAACCGCGAGATTGACCGGAGTTCTTTGAGAATCAAGGCCCACATTGGATGTCTCATCTCAAATTTCAGATCTCAGATCTCAGATCTCAAATCTCAAATCTCAGATCTCAAATCTCAGATCTCAAATCTCAGATCTCAAATCTCAAATCTCAGATCTCAAATCTCAAATCTCAAATCTCAAATCTCTCATTCCCCCGCGAACACTGGCATCGCGCGACGCGAGCCGCGCGTGTATTCGATGAAGGCGTCTTCCAGATTCAGTTCCAAAATTTCGACGTTCTTCGGCTGCGGCTGCATCGCCGCGAACAAGTCACGGTGTGCGTCACCGAATCCGACGATGATCAACTCCAGCCGCTGTTCCTCGACATGCGACGCCACCAAACCGTCGCAGCCGGAGAACGCTGGCGGCGGGCCGTCGAACGACAGCACGACGCGGCGGATCGACTGCTTGAATTCGTCCGTCGGGCAATCCACTCGCAGCACGCCATCGACCATCACGCCGATCCGGTCCGCGACTCGCTCGACGTCACCCAGTACGTGCGAACTGAGAAAGATCGTACGTCCCGGCCGCTGAATGATCTGGATCAGCGATTCCAGAAAATCCCGCCGCACGACCGTGTCCAAACCCAGTGTCGGGTCGTCGAGGATCAGCAATTCCGGGTCCGGCGCGATGCCCAGCGCCAGCGAAACTTGAGCGTGCTGGCCTTTCGATAAGTGCCGCACCTTCTGTTTCCGGTCGAGCTGAAAGTGGTCGATGATTTGATCGAACAACGCCTGATTCCAGGTCGGATAGAATGGCCGAGTGAAGCGCATCAGGCCGTCGGTCGTCATCCATGAGTACAGCGGATGTCCCTCGGCGAGATACGCGATCCGCCGCCGCAACTCCGGCGGCATCGTGGCGACCGGTTGCCCGAGCAGCGACGCCCAGCCGTCATCGGGATGCACCATGCCGGTCAACATTTTGATGGTCGTGGACTTGCCGGCCCCGTTGCGGCCAAGGAATCCGTACACGCAGCCTTCGGGCACGCGCAAAGAGAGCTGATTCACGACGCACTTTGAGCCGTAATACTTCGTCAAGCGTTCGGTCACGATGGCGTCTGGCATGGCTTTGCAATTTCCGATTTAAGATTTCAAATTTAAGATTTAAGATTTCAAATTTGAGATTTAAAATTTCAAATTTGAGATTTAAGATTTGAAATTTGAGATTTGAGATTTCCAATTTGAGATTTCCGAAGCGTTTTGATGTCGCATGCTCACGGGTTCTCCGGCCACTGGAACTGCTTGAGCCGTTTCTCGACGAGTGGCAACACCTCGTTGGCCGTGTAGCCCAGATGCACGGCTTCGGTCAGGAGTTTGTCCAGCACTTCTTGTAACCGAGCATCGCGGACTTTTTTCACGAGTTCCCGCTTCGGGTGCGCCACGAAGACGCCCAGCCCCGGCCGCGTGTTCAACATCCCTTCGCGTTCGAGTTCCAGGTACACACGAGCGATTGTGTTCGGATTCACGACCAACTCCTTCGACAACTGCCGGACTGACGGCAATTGCTCCTCGGTCCGCAAGTCGCCGCGCGCGATCGCGTGACGAATTTGCTCCGTCAACTGCCGGTAGATCGGCACTCGGCTGGCTGTGTTGATTTGAAACCTCATCGCATCGCTCCACTGTATTAGAACAATTAGTACAGTTGGCTGCGTGCGTCAAGCATCGGCGAGGGAATTGTCGATCTTTACGAGATGAGGCTGGGACGAGAGACTCCGGCCGTGGCCACTGCTGGGCTGCTTCGGACTGGTCCAAGAACAAAATCGTGTTGATCAGCCGGAACGCGCTAGCGTCCGGTTCAGTTGGAGACGCACAAACCGGACGCTAGCGCGTTCCGGCTGATTTCAGACAAATCGCGGTGTTTTTCTTGGACAGATTTTTTTTTGCGATTCGAATCTGCGGCTATGCCGTGGAATGGAGATCGGGAGTGAATATCGCTCAGATGCCGGGTGAGCCTGACGACTGGAATGGCATTCGCTGCGTCGTGTTCGACGCGGTGGGGACTTTGATTTTCGCTCAGCCGGCGGTCGCGGACGTGTATGCCGCGATTGGCGAGCGACACGGCTCGAAGCGGACTCAGGCCGACATCTCACGACAGTTTCGCGCGGTTTTCCCGCGGCTGCTGGCTGAGCACAACACACGTGGTGTGTTGCCGGGGCAAACGAGCGAAGAGGACGAATGGCAGTTCTGGCGTGACGTGGTCACGGTGATCTTCGATGACGTCGAGCAACCCCGTGCGTGCTTCCAAGAATTGTGGGACCACTTCGCTCGACCAGTGGCATGGCGTTGCTTCGACGATGTCGGGCCGACGATGTCCGCGCTGACGGGACGTGGCTACGAGGTCGTCATCGCGTCGAATTTCGACAACCGGCTGCATCAGGTTTGCGATGGACTTCCGGAACTGCGCGATATTTCTTGTCGCGTGATTTCATCCTGCGTCGGATTTCGCAAACCGAGCGTGCGATTCTTTGAGGCGACTCTGGAGATTGTCGGCTGTCGCGCGGACGAAGCGCTGATGGTTGGCGATGACTTTCAGAACGATGTTGCTGCCGCTCGAAAGGCCGGCCTGAAGGCGTGCTGGCTGCGGCGAAATGCGTCCACGGAAATCCACTCAGCGGCAGACGCGATCACGTCACTCACAGAGTTGTCGGAGTTGCTGCCATGAAACGTCCGTGGGTGGCCATTCAGCGGAACCCGACATCGGGCAGCGGCAAGCAGCGCGAGTTAGTGCTCGAACTGATCGCGGCGTTGAGGCAGCGCGGGTTGCGGCCGCGCGTGTTCGCTCGGCGCGAGCGGTTGCAGGCGAAGTTGGCTGATCCGACGGCTCGTGAAAGTTTGGTGGGTATCGTCGCGGCGGGAGGGGACGGCACAGTGGGTGACGCCGTCAATCGGTATCCCGGAGTGCCGATCGGTATTTTGCCGCTGGGGACCGAGAAACTGTTGGCCAAGTATCTGGGGATTGAACCGTCCGGCCAGCACGTGGCGGAATTGATCGCCTCGAACTCGCGGCGGACGCTGGATGTTGGTCAGCTCAATGGTCAGCGATTCACGCTGATGGCGAGTTGCGGGTTTGACGCGGACGTCGTACATCGCTTGCAGGCTCGGCGCCGCGGCAACATTCATCATTGGAGTTATCTGCGCCCGATCTGTGACGCGATTCGCAAGTACGCTCATCCGCCGTTGCAGGTTTTCGTCGATGACGACCGGCAGCCGAGAACGGCTCGACTGGTGATGGTCGTCAACTTGCCGGCGTATGCGCTAGGAATTCAATTTGCTCGCGAAGCCTCTGGCCAAGACGGGCTGTTTGACGTGCGGCTGTTCGAGCGCGGCTCGACGTTTCAAATGGTGCGGTATCTGTCACACGTCGTCGCGGGTCGGCATGAACAACTTCCTGATGTCGCGTGCTTGCGAGTTGCTCGATTGCGAGTCGTCTCCGATCCGGCTGTGCCGTGGCAAGTGGACGGCGACCCGGCCGGATTCACTCCCGCGGAGCTTTCGGTCCTGCCGAGCGCTCTCGAAGTTTTCGCACCTGCGAACTGAGTCCAACGTGAACGGAGACGTCGCAGTCTTGCATTCGCGGCGAGGTGGCTTGCGGCTACACTTCGCCTTGACTTGGATCGTGGTTCAAACGCGGGACACACGGAGGTGGTCATGCCCGTCAATCCCTTCAGCATTGGCCGTTGGACGTGCGGCGCCGGCAAGCCGTTGTTGTTCATCGCCGGGCCGTGCGTGATGGAGAGCGAGACGCTGGTGCTCGACGTCGCCAAGCAGTTGGCGGAGTGGTCGACGAAGTTCAGTTGGCAGCTCGTCTTCAAGTCGAGCTTTGACAAGGCAAATCGCACGAGCTTTCACAGCTATCGTGGCCCCGGCTTGGAAGCGGGATTGGAAATCCTCGCGAAGGTTCACGAGGTGACCGGTCTCCCGGTGACGACCGATATTCACGAGCCGCAGCAAGCGGGACCG
>CAYSHJ010001108.1:0-8972 GCA_964430385.1 uncultured Planctomycetaceae bacterium | reverse complement strand
AATCTCCGTTCCCGTGATGTCGGCCGGCATCAGGTCGGGCGTGAATTGGATACGCTGAAACTTCAGGTGGAAGATCTGCGCGATCGACCGGACCAGCAGAGTCTTGGCCAATCCCGGAGCGCCCGTGATGAGGCAATGTCCGCCGGCGAACAGGCTGATGAGCAACTGCTCGATCACGTCCACTTGGCCGACGATGACTTTCGAGAGCTGCTCATCGATCCGCCGCCGACTGCCGCGAAGCTGTTCGACCGCTTGTTGTTCGGCAACGAATTCGTCGAGATGTTCAGGCACGCGATGGCTCCTGTTTGAGCGTCTCCCCACCGGGCTTGCCCCGGTGGCTCGCGGACTTTTGCACGACTTGAATCAAACATCGTGTTCTGTCGGAGTAGTGCAAAGGCCTGGAACCACCGGGACAAGCCCGGAGAGGTTTGAGGTGTTGTTAGTGCGTCATCGCATACGTCACGATGTTGATCCCCAGTGGGTACGACCATTTTTCGGAGAACTCTTTGAAATAGCGCTGGTCCTCCCCTTCGCGTTCCCAGCCGTCGCCAAGGTCGGTGTTGTGGCAGATGATGGCCATCATACGTCCCTTGTCGTCGAAGATCGCGCGGTAATGCGGCTCGGTGGCATCCGGGCGCTCGTATGTCAGACCAGTGTTTTGCCAGTAGTGCATACTCGGAACCTGCGGCTTCTTTTTAAGGTCGTAGACTAAATGGAAGATCTCATGTTCGAGCGGCAGTTCGAGCGGTTCGCGGTCGGGAAAGACACGCTTGATCTCGCGATAGAAGTTGTCCCATTCCCACTCGCCCCAGAAGTCGTCCACCATCAAGAAACCGCCGTTGAGCAGATACCGCCGCAGTCCCGCGACCTCCGCTTCCGAAAGAGTCATTCGCCCCGGCTCGATGAGATACATCCACGGATAGTCGAAGATTGCTTCGTCGCTCAGTTCCAGAATCTTCCCGTTCGGGTCGGTCTCCAATGCCGTCAGTTCGTGCAGTCGATACGAGAAATTCAGATCACTGTCGGGATAGTCGACAGCCCAGCCCCCACCGCGTCCGCCGCCATAGGACGAGTACCGAACGCGGACGAAGGTGAAGACATCCGACTTGAAGCGCTCGTCGTTTTTCCATTCCGGCACGCCGCCGCGATCAACCATCTCCGGGCGAAATTCGCGCCGCAGGAACGGAGATCGTTGGGCAACGGCCGCGGCGGCGACGATCAGCAATGCGGCGAAGGAGATTGCAAATTGCATCCGCCGTGGCGGAGCAAGTTGCAAATTTTGAAGCACACGACGAACCGTGTGCAGAATCGACCGGCGACCAGCCGACTCGTCTCCAATTCGCAATTCGCAATTCGCAATTTGCAATTTGCAATCTTCATTTTTCATCTCGTTCTCCTCGTTCATCGCTCACAGCCCCTTCGGAAGAACGATCCTGTGCCCGGATAATTTCCAGTAAACGGCGATGCGCGGCGCGAAAGCGCGGGGCCTCGTCCAACGCCAGCAGCGCGTGACGCTTCGCCGCGACGAGATCGCCGGCTTGTTGTAGCACCGTGGCCAGACGCAGGTGAATCTCGGCTGGGTCGATCGGGTTCAGCAGCAGCAATGCGCGGTAGCTGTCGATCGCCAATCGCCGATCGTGCAATTTCTCGCCCGCAGCGGCTGCCACTCGGTGCGGAGCCGGTTGCAGCGGGCTGACGGCCAACCAGCGAAGAGCGTGCTTTCGAGTCAACTCCCAGTCTCCCGCTTGTGAGGTCAGTTCGGTCAGACGAGCGAACAGGTCCACGTTGTCGTCGGACAATTCGGCGAGCTTTTCCAAAGCGTCTCGTTCCTGCGGCGTCTCGTTCAACTCGCGATGCACTCGCGCGAGCAGCGCGTGATGCCCGTCGCCGCTCGCGTCCTGCGGATACAGCCGCCGCATCGTTTCGAGCGGCTGTTTCGCTTCCGCCCATTTCTTCTCGGAGATCGTTTGCTTGGCGAGTCGCTGCAACGCGGCATAGTTATGGGGATGCTCTTTGAGCCACGCGGAAATCAGCGCGGCGTCGGCGCGGCGCGGCAGTTCCGGCTCGGACCAGTCCGCTGCGGGAGCCATGTCGGTCGCTCGCTTGCGCGCATACTCCGCGAAGGCTGTATTCAATTCGTCCAGTGAGCCTGAATGCCGAGCCAGCGCTTCGTTGATCGTCACACCGTTGCCGAGGTCAATCAGAATCTTCTGCAACGTGTCGCGGCCATTCTTCTCGACAAGATACTCGACGACCAGCGACGATTCGAAGTACGCGAACTGGAGATGCAGCGAGCTACGCGGATGCAGGAATGCACCGCTCAGTTCGCTGACCGGCGTCAGTTCGTCGCCGAGCAGCATCTTGCGATATCGCGGGTTGATCGACTGCCCCCAGGTTGCATCCACTTGCCGCTCCTCGTAGACCGAGATACCTTCGCTCAGCCAGCGGGGCATCTTGTTGCCAGTTTTGTTGAGCGTGACGACGTGACAGAACTCGTGCCACAACGTCGCCTCCCAGCAGGTCGGATGTGCGTCCTGCGACGCTGGGCTGTTGGCCGTAATGACTGTGCCGAAGCAGACGCCCAGAAACCCCGCGCCGCCCGGCAGTCCGAAGGTGCGGATCGCGAAGTCCTCTTGCTTGGGAAACATCTCGACGATGATCGGCTCGTCGAGCTTCACGTCATACTTCGAGCACAAATCTCGCTTCGCCCGCTTCAGCAGGTCGAGCACTCGGTGGCCGTAGATGTCGGCCTCGCGAGCGTCCATCCGCGCGACGATGCCATCTTCCTCGAGCGTGCGAAACTTCGAAACGCTCTCCTGGAGCGTGACCAAGTTGTGAGCGACGATGTTGTAGCCGTCCGTCTGATAGACTTCGTCTGCCAGCCGCCAACCCTCCGCTTCCTGGCCCAACCGCAACAAGTCTTGAGCGAGCTGCATCTTCGCCGGCAAGTATTTCGGCTCGAACTCCAAGGCCTGCCGCTGAGACATCGCCCCTTCGGCGAAGCGATACTTCTGCGACAGCTTCTTGCCAATGAGATGATCGACCTGCGGGTTCGTCGTCCAATGTTTGAGCGCCGTGCCACGGTATTGCTGCTCGCTCTCCGGCTGATTCCGCAAATGAGCCAACACCGCGCGATACGCCGCCGCTCGTGGATGCTGCGGGTTGATCGAGTCCACCTGAGTCAGCACGCTGTCCGCATCGTCGTAGCGTTCCGAATCAATGTACTCATCGACGACCAGCAGCAGGCAGCCGATATGATTGGGATTCCGTTCCAGCGCGGCTTTCAGCGCCGCGTTGGCTTTCTCCGGATCGCTCGGAGCGAACGCTTGGGCCAATCCGAAATGTGCCTCGGCGTCGGCTGCGTCGAGCTTCACGGCCTGCTCGAAGTTCTCCGCCGCGAGCGCGAAGTCATTCTTCTCCAGCGCCAACTCGCCGCTGGCGACAAAGGCCGGAGCGTAAGTCGGCTGCTGTTTCTTGACGATGTTGTACGCTCCGTCGAGCACCTTCTTCGGATCAACTCCCTGACCGAGCAGAAACCGCCCGACGATGAGCCGACTCGCCGCATCGCTGTACCGCACCGGCGACTGCTGCACGAGCTTCGCGATTTCCTCGTCGAACTGTGCGACCCGCTCCGGCTGATTGTTGAAGCGACAAACGTCTCGGCCCCACCAGCGCAGCTCAATGCTGTTGCTGAACTTCTTCAACGCCGCCTCCAACGTCTCCGCCGCGTCAGCGTACTGACCCAGTTCCAATTCCGACCGCAGCTTCAGCAGGGGGTAGATCTCTTTGAACTCGCCCGCGGCAATCGCCTTCGCGGTCGCCGCGACACACTCGGAATACTTGCCGGTGCGAAAGAGTCCGCCGATCTGAACCGAGTCAGCCGACTCAGCGTCCTTTGTTGCGGAGAAGACCAGCAGCCACGCGCACACGAAACAAGACGCGCGAAACGTGGAGCCGAACACGGAGCCAGTAAACTCGCAACGACACTCCGGCCTACTCGCGAACCGCGAGGCAGCGTACTGGCTGGAGCGGCGATGCACATTCATTGGCCGAGCCCCTCGTGCGACGGAGGCGTCACACAGGCCGCCCCGGTCACATCCGCGAGGATGACATGGTCTTCGCGACGCGCGCTGGGCATCCTATGTCATCAGCAGCCTGCACACCACCGCTTCGCGTGGCACCACGCGTTTCACTCGACATCATCAATTCGAAATCGCTCACTCTGGCAGCACGATGAAGGCGGCGAATTGGGGTTCGGTGACGGGCAATTCGGCGTTCGACATTCCAACCGGCGCAGGCGGCGTGACCGGTTTCATCGACACGCGCACTGGTGTGCCGTCATAGACGCCAGTCACCAGCGATGGGCCGAAGAAGTCTTTGACGCTCACGATGCGGAATTTTTGGCCGGACGACGTTGTAGATCAAGCAGCCAGAGATCTCGCCCCCTTCCCCTTCGGCCCAGAAGCCGAACCCGCTGGCGCAGTCATGCACGACCAGGTTGACCGCCGAGATGCGGTCCCCTCGGATATCGACGTTGCCACGGCGGATGTCAGCGGGCCACGAACCGGCGATCTTGGTCTCGCGCTGAGGATGACTGCACGTCACTTCAAAATCGCGATACACAGCATCAGCCCCGAGCAGCAAGAACAGTCCGTTGTCCTTGTCATCTTGCGGCTGTGTGTCGATCGTCACACGCCCCGCCCGCTCGCCGCGCACCACGACTGCCACACCCGGCCGCCCGCTCAACCGCGACACAAACCCGCCTCGATACGTCCCGGCGTGCAACCAGATCGTATCCCCCGGCTTCACGACATCGGTCGCCACCAAAGCTGTCGCTAAACTCCACGGCTCCTCGATCGATCCTTTTCCTTGGGGTGCGCCATTCGGCGTCACATGAAACTCCGTCGCCCCAAGCTGAATCCCCGCTGCCATCAAGAGAATTCCAGCAGCCGCACAGCAAGTGAGTTGGCGCATGAGTCTCATCCTCCGATCAAGCATCCGGTTGAAAATTCCCTCCACCCCGCTTGCCGGAGTGGCTCGCTGGCTTTTGCACTACTCGAATCTTGCGAAGACGGAGTAGTGCCGAAGCCGGCGAGCCACCAGAACAAGTTCAGTGGCGTGCAATACTCCAACGAGGATGCGCCTCTGACCTACGTAAGCGAAAGTTTGAAACGCTAATTGGCGCTAATCAACGCTGATGGCACAAGGATTGTAGTTTGATTAGCGAAGATCAGTGTTGATCAGTGTTCTCCAAAACTTGACTCATCGGCAACAAGTTTTCGGATGGAAGAAGTCTATAGGCTGCTCGCGGTTATCGCGGTTCATTGAATGGCTCTCCGAGAAGGTGGGATTGGGGAGGGCGAGGCCCCCGCCGAGCCATGTCAGTCCTGGGACAATTGCCGATCAGCCTCGCTTGCGTGTGGTGACGAGGAGCTTACAACGGTGTCGTCGAGTTTGGCACGAAGTGGCTTCATTGAGAGATGCTGAAATGATCGGCCGCAAAAAACTGAGCGATATCGAGCGAGAACTACGGCAAGCTCTGGGCAATGACCAAGAACTCGCCGCTTGGCTGGATCGTCAAATCTCCCCACCATCGCCAAGGAATCGAGGCGTTCCCGCCGTGGAGAAGGATCTGCTGTGGGTCCGTGAATTGCTGCGTGAAGCCGTCGCCGAAAAGAAACCTCGCACTCGCGGAGCGAAAAAGTCAAAAGCCAAACGAACGTCCGACGTGCGTTAAGAGTGAATACCTTGGGCCCTCAAAAGCGGACGTTGTATATCCCGTTGCCGGTGTAATTTGGCGAACCTTCAAATCCAAATTCCCGCCAGATGTAGTCAATGGAAGGCCGCAACAATCGTGCGACACCTTGGCGGTCACTGATCTCCTTGACGTCGCGAACGATGATCGGCTCGGCGGCAATGTCCTGTTCAGGAAATTGCCTGCGGCTGCTTATCCCCTCCGAGACGAAAAGCCAGTAGTCGTTGACCTCCAGTAATGAAATGCAGATCGTCCACGGGAGCGGCACATGAAGTTCGCGTAGCATCTTTAGGTAGCTGGCTGTTGTCATGATTGCTCGTTCCGTGGCTTCTGCAGGAACAATCCGGTCCTTGCATGGATGGTACGAGGGATCAAGCACCCAGGTGTCTGCGCTTAGGACGACGCCGTCGTCACGTAACTCTGCGACGCTACAAAGTTCGCCCCCCACTTCGAATCGCGAAAGCACAGACTTTCCCCGAATTTCCGTATTCCAACTCGTCTTTCCAAGAGGCGGAACGTGTTGCTGCTGCAGTTGCTCATGGTTGAGCCGCGTGCCGAGTCCAGGAATGACAGCGACAGTGATGGCACCAGCGCGACGCACGATTTGGTGAAATGTGCCGGCCCGCACCCGAGACTCGAAATCACGTCGTATTTCCGGCACACGATCGGCCGACCGCTCATCGGCTCGTTTTCCAAGCGGAAACAAGTGACGAATAGCGTCGCCAAGCCGTTTTACGAGTTGTTTCTTAACGTCCTTTTTGGAAAGAGCATCATCTGGTAAGCGGTAAGCGATCGGAAAACGCCGGTGCGCCAAATCGAAAATCTGTTTTGCGACCGGCCCGTATCGCTCGTTCATCACGCAGAGGATGCGTTCGCAACCCATCGATCGAAACGCATACCCAAGCTCAAAAAGAACGTTTGGATTCGAGCAAAGCCGCGGCTCGAAATCGGCGTCGGCATCTTCCACTGGTGTACTCTCGGCAACATAAGTGAGATCGCAAAGAAACGCATCGGCAGCGTCGATCTTGCCGAGAATCGTTGCCGGAATGTCACAGAGACCGGGGACGCCTTGGGTGTCCTGATCGATCCTAACGAAGAATGGACACAGTGAATCGTTATTGAGTTCGTCAGCCGCCTCGGTCGCGGCATCCTGGATAAAGTAACGGTTTTCGCCCTTTGGGCGATCACTCTGCCAAGCATAGAAGACAATGAACTCTGGTTTGACGCTGCTCATTCGCGTTACCCCTTCCGGGGACTCCCGATTTCTACCCAATCCTAACGCGACGTCGTGCCGCTACGCGACGGACGCCTCGGCCTTCACCTTCAAGCCGAGGGAGCGGGCGACTTCGCAGACGCGGGTGAGGCTGGCGGAGGCGTCGTCGGTCTCCTCGTCACACCGGATTTGTGGCACTTTCAAACCCAGCCGTTCGGCCAATTCTCGTTGGCGCAGGCCGGCGGCGATACGGGCTTGGTTCAGCCGAAAAACCTGAACCGGCGCGGCGTGCGGATCGTCATTAACGAACGGTCGCCATCGAGTGACACTTGCAGGTGATTCCAACGCACGGCGGGCAGGCCGAGCAGCGGCAGACGCGGGTGGCTCTCGCTCTCTGTTGCGGGAACGACCGCGATGCCTGGATTCGTTTCCAGAAGAAACGGCGACTGGGTAGAGAACTCGTCGCGGTGGCCGGGTTGGTTCGGATGCAGCCAGACGTTGGCGGCGAGTTGAGGGACCGGCTTGCCATGCAAGCGGGTTGGGCCAAGTCGGCGCAAGAACCCTGGATGAATGCCGGCCCAATCAATCAGATGACGTTCGCCGATCACGAAACTGTGATTACAGCCGGTGTCGAGAATGGCGGGGAATCTCGGCGTGCGCGGATCGAACTGACGCAAGCCTGTCTCGG
Organism: uncultured Planctomycetaceae bacterium; assembly: GCA_964430385.1. GTDB lineage: Bacteria > Planctomycetota > Planctomycetia > Planctomycetales > Planctomycetaceae > CAYSHJ01. The sequence goes on along the minus strand of CAYSHJ010001108.1, from coordinate 1,316 downwards.
AGAGGCTGACCCACACGATGATCTGATCACGCTTGACCGCGATCGAACGCCCGCCAACTTGGGCGGTCGTAGGATGATCGTAGAAGGGGAGATTCCGAAGGATAGCCGGCACTGTGAGCGTCCCGCTTCAGATGTCGGATATGACTTCGATCTCTTCATCGGGATCGAATGTTCCTTCTTCGACTCCGCAGACCACGAAGTCGTCCCGCGTCAGCCCGCGTCCGAAACATTCTTCGTACAGCCGAGTCTGAGTCTTTCCGAAGCCAATCCGCTCGTCGCCGTGATACGCCACCCAACTTCCGCGATGCCTCTTGAGTAACTCCGGCAGATCGCGGCGAAACGCAGCGATGGATTTTTGGATCATCGGCAACGGCTCGGAATGCAGCAGCGATTCCACCCGTGCTGCGTGCTCGCCCAGAACAGGCTCTCGGACTTCTGCTTTCTGATCGATATTCATGGTCCGACTCCGAGAAATGCGACAGCCTGCTGCCGCCATTGCGAAAGAGGATAACAACGACCCTGACATCGCCGCCACAACTCTCCGTGGCGGTGTGAATATCTCACCGAAATTGTCCCTAAGCGACGGACGCCTCGGCCTTCACCTTCAAGCCGAGGGAGCGAGCGACTTCACAGACGCGGGTGAGGCTGGCGGAGGCGTCGTCGGTCGCTTCGTAGCGCTGGATTTGTTGCTCATTGAAACCCAGCCGTTCGGCCAATTCTTTTTGGCTAAGGCTGGCGGCGATGCGGGCCTCGATCAGAGCCTGCGGTTGCATCCCGAAGGGGATGCCAGCCATTAGCCGGGGGTTGAGCACAGCGATACCCCCGGTACGGGTTCGTCAACGAGACCGCATCCCGGAGGGATGCCAGATGGTTATCGTGCTGGCATCCCTCCGGGATGCGACGACACAACCGCGGCCAACCGGGGGTGTCGCTGCGCTCAACCCCCGGCTAATCTCTTCGATCCCTTTGGGATCAATTACGCGACGGACGCCTCGGCCTTCACCTTCAAGCCGAGGGAGCGGGCGACTTCGTAGACGCGGGTGAGGCTGGCGGAGGCGTCGTCGGTCGCCTCGTCACACTGGATTCGTTGCTCTTTCAAATCCAGCCGTTCGGCCAATTCTTTTTGGCTCAGGCCGGCGGCTTTCGCCCAACGTGCAGCGCCAGACCGGACATCATCGGGGGCGACCGGGACTTCCGTGCCTCAAGGCCGGCTCCGCGAAACCAGTCGGTAACTTCGGCGGCGGACCAAGTTCCAGCTTTGCTGAAGAACCCGAAGAACAAATCCAACAGACCGCCAAACTGATGGATCTTGCCGG
>CAYSHJ010001107.1:0-1785 GCA_964430385.1 uncultured Planctomycetaceae bacterium | reverse complement strand
TCATCAGTCGAGTTCCTGTGTTCCCGAGTTTGAAGAACGGGCTGACCGACATCGGCCCGCCCCGAGAACACAGCATGCGCAGCGCCTCCCCCCTGGCGCAACCCCCTACAATCGGAATCATCGTTATGACCGGACCTCTCTCCCAAGAACCGCCAGCAGTCCGTGGTCTGGGATCGCTCGGGTTGCGCGAGACCCCACATCGCCCTGAGACCATCCACGGGGGATGAGGGTCACGTGTGCGCTTGGCGGAGAGTCCGGCCGGACTCATTCATCGCACCCGGCTATCACCCAGAGCACGCGGCAACAACATGGGGAGTCTTAGAGAAGACTCCGCATCAGCTTCTCACGGTCGCCATGACCAACAACGTTCGCCCCGCGAAGCGGTTAAGTTCAATGACCAAGTTAACCCGCACGGACAAAGTGGCGCGGGAAAAAAAGAGCTACGATTTGGAAACTGGCGTTGAAAGTGGTGAACCCGCCACTTTGTCCGTGTCGGGTTGAACGACTTGTTGGGCGAGATTTGGCGGTGAGAAGCGCGGTGACGTGATCAGTCGGTCGGCGTACTGCTCCTGAATCTTTTGGAAGTACGCCACCAACTTGGCCGGGTCGTGATCGCACATGGCCGAAATGCGATGACGAATTTCGCGAATCTCGTCGATGACGGGATCAGGCATTGGGTTCATGATCGACTCCGAGAAGTTCCAAAGGGGTGACGAGCGCTGGAATAAATAATCCCAGGCTCGTGTTGACGCGGCGAATGTGTCCGAAGTTGTTCGCGTTCGCGATGTGTCGGCAGTTCCATGTCACCAGAAAATCGCATTTGTGAAACGACGCAATCGCCAAATGCAGAGCATCGCCCGATGGATCGGCTGGCATGACTTTCTGCCGAATGTAAACGTCCACGATCTCGGCGATTTCATCCTCGATCGTCAGCAGCGGCAAATCTTGGATCAAGGCCAATCGTTCGGCACTTCGTTCAGGAATGCCGAGCGACAGTTCGCCAATCACGGCCGGACTGATGACCAAGTCGTATTTCGGCGGCGCATCCGCCCACCACAATCGAGTCCACTCCCGGCGAGCAACGACGTCCGGCGCGGTTCGTTGTTCGTGGTAGAAGCTGGGGATGGACGTCTCGACGTAAGCACGCGGTTTGATCATGACGCCAGCATATCACGCGCTGAGGCGAGTCGGAAGTTGGCTTCATTCGGCTTCGACGCCACCAACATTTGGGTCGCCAAGCAGTGATCAGGGAGCGTTTCACCACTCAACAGGTAAGAGCGTTCCCTTGTGAGCGAGCCCAACACGCTCGGGGTGTTTTGCGAGTTCCTTTCCGTCATCGGTCAGCGAGCACAATAGCGTCCTGCCATCGCTCGCACGCTTTGCCTTAACGAAGCCTTGCGTTGCCAGCAGTCTCGTCAGGCCGCCGACGGGCGTATTGACGCGATCGCGTCCGAGCCGGTCGCAGATTTCGATTTTCGTCAACGGGGCATTTGCCGCTGAGAGACATTGAAGAATTGCGACCTGCAAACTCCTGTGCGCGTCGAAACGGTCATAGCGGGTGTCTGGTATGTTCATTCAGCCTCCATGTGCCGATTGGACGAAGACAAACGGTCGCAGGGCACGGAATCGAACGGTGGCAACGCTCTGCTCTGCAAACGTTGAAAGTTTTGTTTTCGTGAGAAGATTTTAGGCGGCGATTTGTTGTAAAGCCTTTGTACTGGCGGATCTGGCAATTGGGAAGGTCGGCAGGATTCGGCGACCGTTGGCGGTCAGTTGATAGCGATG
>CAYSHJ010001106.1:0-5017 GCA_964430385.1 uncultured Planctomycetaceae bacterium | reverse complement strand
AACCCAGGACTTGGCCGCGGCGGCCGATGTGCCGCGCTGGATGGCTCAGAAGATGGCCTATTGCTTGCGGCACATGGGCGTGTGGGAAGCGATCGGCAAGCGACAGCGGGCATGGCTGTATCAACGGAAACTTGATCGTTCAGCGGCGTGAGCGTGCGATTCTCAAATTCCAAATCTCAAATTCCAAATCTCAAATTCCAAATCTCAAATCTCAAATCTCAAATCTCAAATCTCAAATCTCAAATCTCAAATCTCAAATCTGAATTGGCTTCGATTCAGTCGACTCCGACGAGTCAGTCGACTCCGACGGTTGATAGCTCCTCGGAGACAGCGGCGACATCTTCGGCGGACAGCGTGGTTCGTTCGTCGGCGTAACCGACCAGCAATGCCAAGTCCGCCAATCGGTTGATGCGACGCGGGATACCGCCAGAGCGTTGAGCGATTTCATCGATCGCGGCGGCCTCGAACATCGGGTTCCGAGCACCCGAAACTTCCAGCCGGAAGCGGATGTAGCGAGCGACCTCTTTAGGCGACAGCGGCTGCAGCATCGAACGCACAACGACTCGTTCGTCCAGACGCGGCAAGCGACCGATCCGCGGCAACAACAGGCGGTCTCCCAAGAGGATCAGCGAGAATACGCAGTGCGGTGAACGTTGAAAATTGAGCAACAGTTCGAGTGTCTGCAAAGCCTCGGAATCGTCAATCAGATGGGCATCATCGACGACGATCACCGGATGTCGTCCTTGTTGAGTGTGCTCGACCAACGACTGTTCGATGTTTTGTAACGCGGCGCTGCGCGAGAGTCGGTTGTCGGTCGGCGTCGATGTGGCATGTCCCAATTGTGTGGCCAAGTAATTCAATAAGTCGTCAGCAGACATCAGCGGGAAGACGATGTGAACCCACGGGCCAGCGTGCGGCACAAGCCCGTCCGCGAGTCGATGGACCAGAAACGTTTTTCCCGAACCGGTCGGTCCCACGAGCACGCCGGCGCCTTTGCGATTTTCCAGCATGTACCGCAGCTTCAGCAGCGCGGACTGATGTGTTTGGCTGGGAAAGAAGAAAGCCGGGTCGAGCGTGTTCTCGAACGGTTCGCTGTCTAGGTTCCAGTATTGCGAGTACATGCACGTGACCTTGATCGCTGGCAATGGTTTCGTGGTTGAGGAATTGTCACGGGGACATGCGCTGAGAACGATCGACAGTTGACCTGGGCGTCACGCCATCGGACGTGAAACCGGAGTCCGACCACTCGACCGCAGCGGGACGGATCGCGTTCGAATCCAGTTCGATTTGTCCCGTGAGCCACGCTCCTCGCGGGCGGGTTGCCGAGACGGTTTGGAAGCGATTGGCTGGAGCACCATTCGACGCGAACGTCGAACCCGGCTGTCCTAAGTCCTGCGGGGGCCAGTCACGGTCCAAACCGGATCGATCAAAACCACCCGCGGTTTTAGCGGCAGGCATGTTCTGTGAGTCACGCCGCGATTGAATCGACGATTCACCGGAGGTGTCGGCGGCGCGATTTGACGTCAGATTTCGTTCGCCGAATTCAGTCAATTCCATCTCGGTGAATTCGTTGCTCGCGACTGGGGAGCGGTTGGCCTCGCGAAAGTTCAATGCGAACAGGCCGCCAACCAACAACACGCCGACACAGGTCAATCCCGCTCGGACGCTATGAGATCGCAGAGCCTCGAACAGACTGGCACTCAGCCGGTGGCCTAAACCACGGTCTTTCCTGGTGGACGAACTCTTCTTCGACTGTCTGGACGGCTCCGATTTTGAAAACGATTCGGATGGCTTCGCGGTCGGCGCTGCCTCATGACCATCTGGTGATGTCACGTTGTGAATCTTGGCAGGATTGGCCAATGTCGGCGCGGGCAGACCCTCCAAACAAATCCCCGCCGAGGAAAGCTCATTTGGATCGCTCGACACGCCCCATTTCAGTGCCACTGGATTGGCAACGGCTTGACCTACGGGATTCTGGGAAGACATATCGAACTCCTGTTCGGGCAAGGTGTCCCGTCGGAGTATCGACCGTCTAGCGTGTTAAACTTTGGCGATTCTGCGGATTGGGAAGGCTTTGCGGGCGACCGGCGAGCCTTGAAGAAACTCGCCTATAGTCCCAGCACGTCGGCCATTGAGTACAGGCCGGGACGCTGTTTCACCACAAATTTGGCGGCGGCGAGTGCTCCGTAGGCGTAGCTGTCACGTGTGTGACTGCGGACGGTCAGATCGATCGTTTCGCCCATCAGTCCGAAAACGATGGTGTGCTCGCCGACGTTATCGCCGGTGCGGAGTGCGTGATAGCCAATCTCGTTTCGAGGCCGCAGTCCCGGGCGTCCGCTGCGACCATGCACGTGTTCGGTTTGGCCCATCTCTTCGGCGACGATCTTGCCAAACTGCAAGGCGGTGCCGCTCGGTGCGTCCTCTTTGAAGCGGTGATGCCGCTCGATGATTTCGACGTCTACGCCCTCGGGGTTGGACTTCAGCACTCGGGCTGCGTCGCGCACCAGTTTCATCAGCAAGTTGACGGCCACACTCATGCTGGGAGACCAGACCAGCGGAATCTGTGTGGCGGCTTGGCGAATTGCTTCGCGTTGCGCGTCATTGAACCCCGTGGTCGCAAGCACGAGCGGCAGCTTCTTCGCCACGCAGATCGGCACCAATTGAGCGGTCGCTTCGGGCACCGAAAAATCGATCACGACATCGACAGGCAACTTCAACTCGGCCGTGATCGGGACGCCGGTCTTGCCGCAGCCCGCCACTTCGCCAGCGTCCTCACCCAACCGCGGGCAGTTGCACGCATCGAGTGCTGCGGCGAGTTGCAGATCGGTGTCTTTGTGCGCGCAGGCGACGATGCGCTGTCCCATGCGACCGGCCGCGCCATGCACAGCCACTTGAAGGCGTTGACTCATTGGCGGAAGGCTCTCGAATGCGTAACTGGGAGTGCGAAATGCCGAACAGGCTCACGTCAGTCCATCGTGGCGTTTGACAGCCAGTTGGTAGCGCGGCTGATCCACGACCAAATCGCGGAGGATTTTCGATTGCCGATTTTTGATTTTCGATTGAACTGCAGTCCGCATTCTCAATCAAAAATCAAAAATCGACGCAAGAAAACGACGCGATCGGGGATAACGCTACAATGAGCCATCGCCAATTTGCAAATGGCTCGGCTCCGAGGGTGTCTTTGAAATCACGTTTCCTTACTGAAACAGGATTTCGAAGCCCAGCCGTCCGCCGTGTAGAATCGCCGAGCCGTGCGTCTGCAGGTCGAGATACGTATTGCCGACGACGTCAGTGGCCAGCCCGCGCTGCTGGTCCGGAGCCAAGGCGACTCCGGACAGGAACATGACTTCGTAGGTTGCGAAGAACCGGAAATTCTCCCTGAGGATCACAGTTCCCGTCGCGCCCAGGTTACCCACAAACGCAACTTTATCTTTCGTGTCGCTGAAGCGGCGGCTGTAGGTTGAGCGGTCGTTCACAATGTCGGTGTAAATCTCGGTCACAGATCCGCTAACGCCGTTGTGGTACACACCGGCTGTCGCATATCCGCCGAGTTGGAAGTAGTCGGAGTCCAGGAACATGGCGTCGAGCGTGGCTTGGAGACCGTTGAGTTGATTCGAGGCATGTGTGCTCGACGTGAACAACAGCACGTCGTTGTCGCCAGGAAGCAAGACATCGTTTTCCGAGAAGCCGTTGGCACCACCGCTGTCGAGCGTCAGCCGTTGACGAGTCAGCGAAGCATGTGACAAGCCGTTATTGCCGAGATTTTCTGGGTCGGTCGGAACATCGCCGTCGTCGATGGCGTCGACGGTGTCGAACGTACCACGGAACCCTAAGTTGCCGATCTCGCGATATTGCAGATTTCTGTAACCAGCGCCGAACCGCAACATCCGCTGCGACTGGCGTCGGGCTTTGAAGTTGACTTGGAAGTCCTGCACATCGGTTGTGTATTGTGCGAAGAAGGCAGCTCTCGGTCTAATAAATTCCAGTTCATTGAGGACACCTAACGTGGTCTCATCCGTGGGGTCAAGGGCCGCCGCGTTGATGGGCGAGAATAGCCTTCTGGATGTCAGGAAGTTGGGAGTGGCTCCGATAGTCGTCTGTGCGCTCGGGATCGCGGCAGCAAATGCTGCCGGACCATCAAACACGACCGCGTTGCCGAACATGCCGGATTGTGATGCGTCCAGACCATCCAATTCCATAAAGACGGCTTCCAGCTCGAAGTCATCGTTCATCAAGCCTAGGTTCAAGCGGTAGCCCGATTTGTAATCGAACTCCAGATCTCTCAACCTAAACGAGTCCGGTCCGGAAATGGCCGAGAGGTCCTCGGCGTTGTTGTTCCGCTTCCAGAAGACCCAATCGGCCTGAAAGCGAAAGGCCGGTGAGAGTTCCAGTTCGTCCTCGAAACTGGTCCCGTTGTTGTAGAGGTACGAAGAGCCGTCTTGAGGATACAGGGCCGCGGCCGTCGGACTTTCCACGGGTGGCTGAGCGAGAGCCAGGACCGAGGTCATCCAAAAGCAGAGGACGCCCACGGCCATCCGCGTTGGGCGTGAAACCATCTTCCCCTCCGAGCCGCCAAGGGCGGTTTGTGGTTATAGGCTCCGCAGCCGCCGAGGCTCTACTGGATCAATCACGTCCAGCCAACGCAGCACGGGCACTCTCCTCGGCTTTATCGGTTCGACTTTGCCGATTGCTCCAGACGAACCGGAAAGAATGGTTCCAACGGTCGGGCAAACTGAAAATGGGGAGAGGCGGAGATGGGGAGATGGGTAGATAAGGGAAAACGGGAGAGGGGTCGCGAGAGGCCCCCAGCTCAGGCAGCAGCGGGGAAACAGTTTACCTGCTGAAGGGAAATGTAGCGCGAGCCCTTGTGGCTCGTTCGATTCTGAAGGGAAATGTAGCACGGCGGGCTAGTTTTTGAAGATGCGTAGTCTGTTCATCAAGAGGTTGGGTTTGAGGGCGTGTTCTCGGCAGAGAGCCCCGACAGTTTGAGCGAGCCGGCGGGCGAGGTTGAGGGTTG
>CAYSHJ010001105.1:0-7951 GCA_964430385.1 uncultured Planctomycetaceae bacterium | reverse complement strand
CATCGCTATCAACTGACCGCCAACGGTCGCCGAATCCTGCCGACCTTCCCAATTGCCAGATCCGCCAGTACAAAGGCTTTACAACAAATCGCCGCCTAAAATCTTCTCACGAAAACAAAACTTTCAACGTTTGCAGAGCAGGAAAGAGTCAACGAATCGCGAAAGTTATTTGGGCGTTCCGCCATTCGTGTTGAAATGCAGACACCAGCCGCTGGGCGCTAGCCCACGGTTCAGCGAAATCAAACCGTGGGCTAGCGCCCAGCGGCTGATTCGACACGAGAATCAACACGACTGGCGGCGAGCCGTTATTTGGAAGAGTTCGATGTCTGAGTTTCGGATTTCGGATTTCGGGTTTCGGATTTCGCCGCCACGGCGGCCAAGCCTCGGAAGATTCCACGTCGCAGCGGGTTGTCACGCGAGGTGAATTCTTCGCCGGTTTGCGGCGGGGTTTGCAGCATGACGGCCAGTTCGTGGAACTTCGCATCGAGATCGTCGGCGTGAAACACGAGCATCGCTTCCGGCGTGTGCGGCCCGATCGGCGAACCCCATTCCGGCAGATTCTGGTGCGCGACGATGACGTGTTCCAGTCGCAGCAGCGTCTCGGGATCGAAGTCTGAAATCGTGCGTGCTTTGTCGCGAATCATGTCTCGGCCAAGCAGAATATGTCCGATGAGCCGGCCCTCGGCGGAATACGTCGAGCCTTGGGGTTGGTACGTCAGTTCGCGGAGCTTGCCGATGTCGTGCAGGATCGCGCCGGCCACGACGAGCGATTTATTCAGCGGCGGTTGCATGTCGGGGTAATAGTCAGCGTACTTGTCGGCGAAGAAGATGGCCGTGCGTGTCACCGACAGCACGTGCTCCAAGAACCCGCCGGTGAAGGCATGATGGTTCTTGGCCGCGGCGGCGATCTGTTTGATGTCGGTTTGATGCTCGTCGAGCAGTTCGAGCACGAGCCGTCGCAGCAACGGTTCGCTGATTCGCTGTTGGGCAATGTCGAGCAAATCGGCGAACATCGCCTCGACATCGAAACGCGTGGCGGGAACGAGATCGCTCGCACGGAATCCAGCCGTTTCGTCGCTGGGTTCGAGTGGCCGGATGCGTTCCAGTTCGAGTTGCGGACCGTAATCGGTTTCAACGTACCGGCCACGGACCTTGTAAAATTGACCCGTTTGCCAATTCGCGTCGCAGTCGGCAAAGAAGGCCGAGTCGCTCCAAACCATTGTCGTTACCGTGCGGACATTGTCACGGAAATTGACGCGGAAGTACGGCTTCCCTTCGCGAGTCTTGTTTCGCTCCTTGCCGCTGAGCAGCACGAAGCATTCGGCGACCTGCCTCGGCTGCAACTCGCTCAGACGAGGGGCCTTCGACTCAGACCGGGAATCTTTGGGCTCGAAACGCATTTGGCTCTGCATGATGGACCTCTCACGGCGACAATTTAACGTCACTGTACCAACTTCGATGTGAAAACTCAGTTTCCAGACGGCGGACTGGTCGTCTATAATCCCACAACGTTCGCCAACCCAACAATCATAGAGTCACGGAACCTCATTTGACCGAGGAGATTGAAGTCCCATGTCAGCCACCATCACGACCACCGAGAATGATCTTGCGAGCGACAATGTCGACGGGGCTGTCGGCAGTCCCAGCTCAGCAGCCATATTGATCACGGAGAAAGCCGTCGCGGAAATGAATCGTGTGTTGACCGAGAAGAAGCTGTCCGCCGCAACCGTGTTACGCGTCGGAGTGGCCGGTGGAGGATGCAGCGGTTTTTCGTACAGCTTGGGCTTCGACGACAAGTGCGATGCGATGAACGACGTCGTCTCGGAACAGCACGGCCTCAAAGTGGCGGTCGATCGCAAAAGTGCGATGTTCCTGGAAGGGACGACGATCGACTTCTACGACGGCATCGAACGCCGCGGCTTCACGTTCGACAATCCGAACGCCAAGAAGAGTTGCGGCTGCGGCAGCAGTTTCTCGGTGTGAGGTCGAAAAGGGGTCGGGAGTTTTTTTCATGCCGCACGGCGTCTCTCGAAATCGCTGCGTTCGAGACATTGCGGCATGAAAAAGACTCCCGACCCCCTCCGCCGGATTTGACCAGCCGACGGGATTCGTCCTGTCGGCTGATTTTTTTCACGCGGAACGAACAACCATGAAAACGAACAACCATGAAACTGTCGGGTCGGAACGCTTTGATCACGGGAGCTTCGTTGGGCATCGGCCGAGCGATCGCGATTGAGTTGGCGAAGGAAGGGGCCAACGTGGCGATCAACTTTCGCTCGCATCGGGACCAGGCCGAAGAAGTCGCCGGCGAGGTCGAGAAACTTGGGCGAAAGTCTCTCTTGCTCCAGGCGGACGTGTCGCAACAGGCGGCCGTCGAAGAGATCGTCGCAAAGACGGCGAGCACCTTGGGGAGTCTCGACCTGTTCGTTTCGAATGCCGTTTACAGCGATCGGCAGTTGATGGTCGAAGCCAACATGGAAGGCTTTCGGCGTACGATCGATGTGACGATGTGGGGCGCGTTTTACGGTGTGCGCGCGTCGGCTCAGCAGATGCTCAAGCAAGGAACGCGGGGCTCGATCGTCGTGGTCAGTTCGCCGCACGCGGTGATCCCGATCCCGATGGCGATGGCCTACAACATGTCCAAAGCGGCGATCGACCACATGGCTCGCACGGCCGCGATCGAACTGGCCAAGCATCGCATCCGCGTCAACATCGTGCATCCCGGCTGGATCGACACACCGGGCGAGCGCAAATTTTTCTCGGAAGATCAGATTCAAGTCGGCGGCATAAAGCTGCCGTGGGGCCGGCTTGGTCAACCGGAAGAGATCGCGAAGGGCGTGAGTTACGTCCTCAGCGACGACGCCGACTACATGACAGGCAGCACGCTGACGATCGACGGGGGTGTGAGTTTGCCGTGGTGGTCGAATCGGGCGGACGGCGAGATGTAGTTCGGCCAAAACATGCTTTCACGGCGACTGGAAGGAACTGCAATGGCAACGAGTTCAAGGATTGGATAAGCCAGGAAGAACACGCGGACTGCAAGGCTCCGTTAAAGCTTCACAGCATGGAAAGGGTGTTTAAGGCGGCGTACTCCGCAGCGTCGATGAAACGAGGACAGACCATCCGGACGGAGCCGGCGGTTTTCTTCACGTTCATCGAGCATCAGGAAGTCAGCCGTGAACGGTCGCTCAGAGTCGAGACGTCGGGCCGCGGTGGTCGGATTAGCCTTGTTGACGGGAGCCACGTTCCTGGGATGCCACGCCGGCCCGCGACTGTTCACCCATCGGGACCGCGCTCATCAGGAAGAACGATCGACCAAGAAGGAACTGGCGGACTCTGGCAAGTTCATCAATCGCAAGCGACTGCGCCCCGAGTCAGACTATTTCACGGACGAACAACCTAAGGATGAGCGAACCGCTCGGGGCGACGCAAAGAAGCCGGGGAAGTCCGGAGCACTGAGTTCATCTCGGCGGTCTCGTTTGGCGGCCGACCAAGACCGCTCGGTGGCGAATCAGGGAGACTCATCGGCGAAACGCGGCGGACCAGAGTTCGCTGACGCGGCGCGCACTCGTACGAACAAATCCACGTCGAAGTCGGTAACTGACGGTCAGACAGCGCGACGCACCGTCCGTGAACTGCTCGATGATTCTCCGTTGGACGAACGAGTCTCCACATCGCGCGTCGCCAAGGCACCGGCTGCCAAATCTGCAACCGCGGCCAAGACTTCGGTGATTGACGAGGATCCATTCAAGGACGCCGTCGTCAGTCGCGCGCCTGCGAAACGGAACACCGCGCCCATTGACGCGGTCAAACACGGCGTGTTCGACGAATTGGATGATGTGCAAGACGAAGAAGAGACCGAAGAGTTGGCTGAAATGAAGCAGACGGCCGCGCGCGGCGGCACGACCGCGGCCCCATCCGCTTCGACGCAAATCACACGTCGAGCGATCGAAGCACCGGTTCAAGCCAGTCAAAAATCCTTGCCGGAGGATCTCGACGCGGCGAACAGTTCAACCATCGCGGCGACGTCACCAAAGGTGCTGCAAATTGACCGACGGCAACCCGCGCCACAACCAACCGTGCGTGGCCTGACGTCGGTCGAGTCGGTCGAATTAGATCAGAAGTCGCCCGAATCCAGCGACCGGAACGGAAGACCTCGCAGTCCGTCGCTCAGTTCGAACACACCTGGGAATCCCGGAAACGGCGTTTCGAGCGACCGTCAGCAACAGTTGAAGAACACGATCGACGCTTGGCGGCGCGAAATGGATCGGACCGACGTTACGGGTGAAGACAAATTCGTTCCGCCGCCGAACACCGCGGCCCACGCGAGTCTTCCGGTCGATCGGCCGCAAGTCCGCGACAACGATTTCGACGCTCACAACTCTTCCGATCGAGTGCCAGCTTTCGGGACTGAAAACTTCCACCCGCCGCAAAAGTCACAAGGCGCCGTGTTGAATGGCGAACTGATTCTCGAAACATCGAGCTTGCCGTCGCGATTCCAACGGACTTTCAACAGCCTGTCTGACGATCAAAGTGCCAGCCGCCGTCACAACACCTTGGGTGACTCGCAAGGGCGTCAGCGTTCCAACGCCGGAGCCAGCATCGACATCGTCCCGGCCGCGACGCAAACGCGCTCCACTCGTCCGTCTGGACAAGTCTCGCTGCAGTCGTTCGCCGCCTCGATCGACAAGACTTATTCCACTCCGTCATCGAATGCCCACTTTGAGCAATTTGATCGACAGGCGACACCACTCAACAGCCAGTCGCCGCTGCCGCCTCGCGGATCAAACGTCGCGGGCATGGCCATCTCTGAAACTTTGTCTTCCTCGGGCGGAACTGGCCCGAAGTTGATGCCGTTTGACGATGATGTGCAATCGGTGCAGCCGCCTTCCACGAACACCTCGTCCGTCCCGAAAATCGACTGGGGTTTGGAGGAATCCAACTCGCTGTCGGCGCGTGGTTGGAAAGGGATGCTGCTGGTCATCGGCTGTCTCGCCTCCGCGATTCTAGTGGGGCTTGGCTTGCGTCGGCGGCAGCAGCTTGCGCCGGTTCGCGCCTCGCAACCGTCGTCACACTCACGTGCTCATCAATCGGACAATCCGACAACATAGCCGTGCGGCTGATGGTCGAAAATTCCTCGGCCGAATGGGTCGCTTCCTCAGTGCCTGGTCAGCATTTTCGTTACGACCGGACTATTCCGGCGGCGATCTCGCAAAGTCACTGTTCGGCCTCCGCTGGCAGACGTCGCTCGCGATACGTGTTTGAATCGCCAATTTGTCGCGCTCTCGCCATCCGGACCACAAAGATGACCTATGTTTGAAGCGAACTCAGCGGCCGTGTGGCGAGCGGCGCGATGAATGGCTTCTGAGGATAAAACTGCGACTTGGGAGAGCATGTAATGGCTGGCGATCCTTGGAGCCGACCGACGTTGGATGATCTGCGAGATGTCTTGGAGAGCATCGAACGGCTGGAGCCGGTTCACGATCGCGCCGCTGAGCGTCTGGAGCTTTCTGTCCCCGCGGAGGTTCTGACGTCGCGTGGTTCAATCGTGCCGGCGATGACTCGCGAAATCAGCCGCTTCGGCATCGGCTTGTTGCATCGTGGCTCCGTCTCGCTGGGAGAAGTGACCGTGAAGATGGCCAGCGACACGCGCGAATATCGCTATCGTGTCATGTTGGAATGGTGCCGGCCCACCGACAACGGCATGTTCCTGAGCGGCGGCCGGTTTCTCAGCAAGCTGGCGGACGCGGACACGGTGTAGACCCGACCGTCATGACAGATCGTTCGCGAATAGCTTGCACGGAAGCCCCGCGCACGCTGTCCGTACTGATCACACAGCCGGCTCGGAAGACGGGTGAGACTTTTCCGAACATACCTCTTCGGGTCAGCGACTCTTGGAGGCGACGGCAAGTGACGGGAAATGCACTTCGGCGTACGGCGGAAACGGCTCGATAGGTAATGTGCGACGCGCCTGTCTTGCGCGCGGAGTGGACTTTGCCGGTGACGTCGACAAATCCGCTTCGCGACCGCCTGGAGGCTGGCTCGTCGTGAATGCCACTCGACCCGCACGGCCGCGATCATGATCACGACGTTCTACCAGCGCCAGGGATTGCGCCTGCTGTTATTGGCGGCTTGCGCCTTTCCGGCATTATACGTGTATGCCGAGAAGATCCCGTCGAACAACGACATCGAGGCTTGGCTGCCCGAGAAGTCCGATGTCCGGCAAACCTATGAAGAGTTCAAGACTCGCTTCGGAGCCGAGGAAGTCATCCTCATCGGCCTGGATAGCAAGCTCGGCGACGAATTGGTCGAGAGCGTTGCAGGTCGGATCGAGCGTCAGCCCGGTGTGCGGCACTGTTGGACGCCTCAACGCATGCAGGCGGTGATGCGGGAACTGAGCGTCAACGATGAAGACATCGCACAACGGCTAAGCGGATTATTTGTCTCGCGGGATGGCAAACGCATCGGCGCCGTGGTGATGCTGTCGGAACAGGGAATTCACAACCGAGCCGGCACCGTCGCGGACATTCGCGAGGTTTTGAAGTACTGCCAACTGGATGGCCAGGCGGTCAACATTGCCGGTGCGCCGGTCGTGATTGCCGAATTGAACCGATTGGGCGGACGCGAAAGCAACAAAGTCTTCTTCTTGATCTCACTCGCGATCTGTGGGGGCTTGGTCTACTACCAACTGCGTGACTGGCGATTGACCGGCCTGATCATGGGACTGACGGTCTTCGCAATTCAATGGACCGTGGCCACCCTCCGCTTTTTCGGCGGAGAAATGAACTTTGTGCTCGACGCCTTGCCCGTGATGGTGATGGTTTTCACGCTGGAAGTCTCGGTCCACCTGCTGCATTACTACCAAAACCTGGAGTCCGCCCGTCCGGACCGCATCGGAACCGCGTTTCGGATGGCCTTCTGGCCCTGCTTTCTGGCGGCGTTCACTTCCGCGATAGGTATGTGGTCGCTGTGTGCCAGCAGTTTCGTGCCAGTGCGTCAGTTTGGTTGGGCAGGAGCACTTGGTTCGGTGATGGCGTTCGTGGTCGGTGTGTTTCTGACGCCGGCCGTGATCGCGGTTTTTCCTCCACGTCGCGGCATGTCTGGCAACTCGCACCGTTTGTTCGAGCGAGTGGCCGATTGGTTGCTGGTCCGCAGCCGCCAAGTGGTTGCCGTCGGAGTGGTCATGGTGCTTTGCTTGGGAACCGGTCTGATGTGGCTGCGTTCGCATCTGGACCCCCTGGGGTTCTTCCCGAAGAACAACATCGTGCTCCGCGATGTGCAGCGCATACGGACCGATCTCACGAACACAGACACGATTGAAGCGACCGTGGACTTCGGTCGTAACCAGAAGTTGGCCATGTTGCCGTTCGTCGACAAGCTGGATTATGTCCGGAAATTGGAAGCCAAAATCGCTGCGCATGCCGCGGTCACTCACACCACTTCGCTGGCCACGTTATTTCCCAGCGTGATGCCTTCGGGGCTCGAACTGACGCACCTACTCAATCGGGCCATGAAACGGCAGGACGACAATGACTATTTGGCCGGCGGCGAACAGTTTTGGCGCATCTCAGCCCACATTCGCGCGGATCAACGTGGCCAACAGGAGCAGACATTTGAGGAACTGCGAGCACTGGTCGGCGACGTGCCAATTACATTTACGGGCATCGCGCCTCTGATCGAGAAGGCTCAGCAAGACATTTACGATGGATTTTGGTCGTCGTTTGTGTGGGCGTTTTGGTCGATCATGGTGGTCTTCATCATCGCCTTGCGGTCAGTGAAAGCCGGCTTCATCGGCATGTTGCCCAACCTGGCGCCGATCGCCGTCGTGTTTGGATTCCTGGGCTGGATCAACTGCCCGGTGGATATTGGCATGATGATGTCCGGCAGCATTGCGATGGGCATCGCGGTCGACGGAGCCTTCCATTTTCTGGTGTGCTACCGTGTTGCATTT
>CAYSHJ010001104.1:0-2888 GCA_964430385.1 uncultured Planctomycetaceae bacterium | reverse complement strand
GGACCGCCGAGCGGCCGGACATGCTGGGCGGCTACGCGGTGCCGGTGATCTGCGAAGCGAACGGTCAGACGGATGTCGTCATTTCCGGCAGCGGGTTCCTCAAAGGCTACGACCCGGCGACCGGTGCTGAACGCTGGAGCTGCAATTCGACACTGCGGACGATGATGGCTTCGCCGGTCGTGCGCGACGGAGTGATCTATCTCTCGTCCCAGAGCTACGGCGATGAGGCCCGAACATTGAAGTTCGCGTTGCTCGAATGGCTCGACACGAACCAGGACGGCAAGCTTACGAAGGCCGAGATCCCGAAGGAATTCGGCGCGCGCTTCGACACGTCCGACAAGAACGGCGACGGAGTGATTGCCGACGGAGAACTCGACACCGCTTTTCAATCGGCCAAGAACCAAGCCGGTGGAGGAAACACGATTCAAGCCGTGCGCGGCGGCGGCAGCGGCGACGTGACCCAGACGCACGTCCTGTGGAACATCAAAAACAAGTCGCCGTCGAACATTGTCTCACCCGTCGTTGTGGGCGAGCAGCTTTTCATCGTCAAGCGGAGTGGCCTGTCGAGTTCCTTCGACGCGGCGACCGGCAAGTCGCATTACGAACTCGGCCGCATCCGCAACATTGGCGACTACTACGCCTCACCCGTTGCGGGCGACGGCAAGATTTTCGTGACGGGCGAAAACGGCTTTATCGTCGTGCTGGAGCAAGGCCCGACGCTGAAGATCCTGGCGACGAACGACGTCGGCGAATCGTGCGTTGCCACACCCGCGATCGCCGACGGCCGGCTGTTCGTGCGCGGCCGTGAATCTCTGTTCTGTTTTGGAGGGAACTGATATGCCACTGCGCGATCACTTTCACTCACCGGTCAACGACCGGCATTCTTGGGACGGCTTTCATGGGGCCTGGCCGACAATGGTTGTGATGGCCCTCGCTCAACGCTTACCCGCCAGCTACATCGCGATGCCAACCGTGCATCTTGGCTCGCTGGAGGTGGATGTCGCAGCATTCGACACCGGCGAGTTCGCAGGCTGGAAGGGCGACGATCCCGCCGGAGAAGGGAGCATCGCGACGGCTGTCTGGGCACCGCCAACGCCAACCCTTTCGGTCGCCACCGATTCGCCCGACCTTGCCGAGTATGAAGTTCGTATTTACGACACGGATCGTGGCCGTCAGTTGGTCGCGGCGATCGAATTCGTCAGTCCCGGCAACAAGGACCGTCCCGACCATCGCAGCGCGTTCGTCGCGAAATGTTCGTCGCTGTTGCAGAGCCGCGTCGCGGTTTCCATCGTCGATGTCGTGACGACCCGTGAATCGAATCTGTATCACGACCTGCTGGAATCCCTCGGCCAGTCGGACCCGTCGCTGGGCACTCAGCGCCCTTCGCTGTATGCGACCTCTTGCCGCTGGATCAAACGCGGCCGGTCGTGGTATCTCGAAACGTGGGCTCACGCGCTGCGCATCGGTCAGCCGTTGCCGACCCTTCCGCTGTGGCTCGACGACCACTTGGCTATCCCGCTCGAATTGGAACCCAGCTACGAAGACACCTGCCGCATCCTGCGCATCCCGTGAGGCTCCCCATGAAATCTCTCGTTGCGTGCCTGATCATGTTGTCGTGCTTGCCCGCCTTCGCTGGCCCGCGCGTGGACATCGTCATCGGCGAGAAGGCTCCGGCGTTGGAACGGCTCGCGGCGGACGAACTGTCCAGCCAACTCGAGAGAGTCTACGAAGCCGACGTGAAGATCGGCTCGACCGTCCCGGCCGATGCGCCACACGTCATTTTCGTCGGCAGCCCCGACACGAACGCCAGCATGAAACCGTTCGCCGCCCAATGGTTCAGTGGCGAAAAGAAGCTGACCGATCAAGGCCACTTGCTGCGAAGCGTGACTCATCGCGACCACCCCGCACTGGTGATTGGCGGCGGCAGCCCGGTCGCGACGTATTGGGCGGTGTCCGAGTTTGGACATCGACTCGGCATTCGATCACTGCTGTTTGGTGACCTTGATCCAGTCGCCGCGCCACCTTTTCGGCTCGATGGGATCGACGTCGTCATGGACCCAGCGTTGCGAGTGCGAGGTTGGAATTTTGCGAACGCTTTCCCGCTCGGTTGCGGAGCCTGGGGCTTGGACGAATACCAGCGAGTTCTCAAGCAACTTACCAAATTGAAATTCAACCGTGTGCGCCTCGTGGTAGCTGCCTCGGAGCCATTCGTGCATTTCGAGTATTCGGGAGTGAAACGTCAAACGGCTGTTCTCTGGAACGGCTTTCAATACCCGGTGTCCGGGGACACATCCGGTCGAAAAGTTTTCGGCGGCGCGAAGTTCTTCGAGAACCCCGGCTTTGTTGGCGCAACGACTTACGAGCAACGGATTGCCGCCGGAACGAAACTGCTCAATGGAGTCATCACTGCGGCTCACTCGATGGGAATGAACGTCAGCTTTGAATTACCGATCGGCGAGTGTCCGAAGGAGTTTGCCGCCGCGTTCCCGAACCCCAAGGAGGTGGGTCTCGTTGAAGGCCGTACGATGTCCATCGACTTGGACAGCATGTCGCGCAATCAGCAACTGGCCGGCTTGGTGAAGGCCCAACTGCGGGGATATCTCGGCACTTATCCGGAGCTCGACGGTGTGGAAACGTCGGTGCTGGTCAATGGTAACGCCGAACTCGCCGCGTTGCGGCGACTGTTCGCCGAACCTGGCCTGTTGCGCCGTGAAGACGGCCGCGATGTGGAAGTTCGGCATTGGGTGTTGCGTGAAAAACATCTAGTCGCCGCGCCGTTTGAGAGCAAGAAAGGAGCGGTGGCGGCGTCAGAGGGAATCGACTTGTTTTTTTTGAACCACCCGGCGTCTGTCTTGCCCATGTTGCAACTCTCCGGTTTGCGAGAGCAT
>CAYSHJ010001103.1:0-6997 GCA_964430385.1 uncultured Planctomycetaceae bacterium | reverse complement strand
ATCGCGAGGCTGCCTCCGCCCGTCACGGCGACAACCGCCTTGCGGCCACTGCCGTGAATCGCGGCAATCAGATTGTGAGCAAGACCGTCCATCGTCGCCGCCCCGTTCGTCGTCTCGCCGCCAGGCGGAACCAGCCGGCTGAAGTCGGAACTAGGAACTGATGAGCCTACTGTCATTGATGTCGCCGCCATAGAATCCCACGCTCGACGACCAAATCCAACCTCGCAGGCCACATCCATGTTTCAGGTCACGCAACATATCGACTTTTGCTACGGGCATCGCTTGCTGAACTATGCCGGCAAGTGCCGAAACTTGCACGGCCACAATGGCCGAGCCGTCATCGTGCTCTCCGGTGAAGAGTTGGACGATCGTGGCATGTTGATCGACTTCTCGGACATTAAGCAAGTCGTGCGAACGTGGATCGACGAACAACTCGACCACCGCATGCTTCTGCACGAGGCCGACCCGGCCCTGCCGTTCTTGAAGGAACTCGGCGAGCCGCTGTTCGTCCTGCCGGTGAACCCGACGGCGGAAAACATCGCCAAGACGATCTTCGATTTCTCGCATTCGCAAGGCTTTCCGGTGATCGAGGTCTCGCTGTGGGAAACGCCGAACGCCGTCGCGACGTATCGAGCGTGAGCGTTCTCGAACTCCAGGTACGTCGCGACCTGGCCGAATTCGCGGACGGCCTGGAAGACATCGCCGGGACAGGCCAACTCCTGGCCGTCTCGCAATCCGCGACAGCCGTCCGCGAGATCGGCCCGACACACGGTTGTCTGACATGACGTCGCCTGAAATCCCGCCGCCGACAGATTAGCGTCGTAGCGGCCACGTTCGTGGCGAGCCGATCCCGGTGTCGGGGAATTCCGAATCTGCCTCATCCACCTAATTGGCAAGACCGGTCACTGCTCCCTAAACTCTGAAGTCAACCTGTTTTGAATTCAGTGCCGTTTCAAGGACATTCGCTCATGCTACTGGCATTCGCCCAGAGAGCCTTCGGGCAAAACAGTTCAGCCACGTGCTCACGTTGGCTGCGTTCATTGGTGGCACTTGCGGCAATTGGCCTTGGGATGATCGGCGTTTCGACGACGGTGCACGCTCAAGAGGGCGGCGGCAACGGCACGGCGGCTGATCCACCGAAAGCCGCCGCGAAAGAAGACGGCACTTGGGAAAAGCTGATCTACCTGCCGTACAAAGAACTTCGCACGGTCTTTGAGAAGCAGAAGGCCACTGTCTTCATGCCTTATGCCGAGTACCTGCGGCTGTGGACGAAAGAGGCTGGCGAAAAAGCCGGGCAACCGTCGGTCGCGGTCGTGATCTCGTTGGCGACGTACAAAGCGCAAGTCGATCACGACGTCGTCCGCCTCGAGGCGGAATATGTTGTCCGAGTGCTCGGCAAAGCGTGGTCGGAGCTACCTGTGAAATTCGGCGATGCCGCAGTCGGTGCCGTGACCAGCGAAGCGGTCGGTGAAGCGAAGCCCAACGCCCCGAATCCCCCAGAAAAAGTGCTGCTGCGAGCGATCGGAGACGGAACGTACTCGCTGCTGTTCCCAACGCCAGGAGACCACAAGGTGACGATTCAGCTCGCGGCACGAGTTCGCTCGTCACCGGATGGCAAGAGTTTCGACGTGGACATCCCCGCCGTCGGCGTCACGAAGTTTGAAATCGCGATTCCCGAAGCCGATCAAGCGGTCGAGGTCAAACCACTATTGGTCCGACAGCCGGTCGAGGCAAAGGGGAAAGAGACGCGCGTCGCCGGCAATCTCGGCGCTGCGAGTCGGCTGTCCGTATTGTGGCATCCGAAGGCGAGCATCAAGCCGGAAATGGATTTGCTCGCCAGCGTCGCGAACTACACGCAGGTCTCGATTGCTGACGGCCTGATCCACACAGATGCGTTTCTGAAGTACGACGTGCTGCGCGGTGAATTAACGCAACTGCGGATCGTCGTGCCGAAGGGGGATCGCATCCTGGGTGTGTCGTCGAATGACGCGAATGTCAAAAGTTGGAAAGCGGCCGACGAAGAAAATCGGCAGGTCGTCACGATCGAACTGCTCAGCGGCGTGAAGAAAGTTCTCACGATCGAAATTCACACGGAACGTCCCGCACCGAGCGAGGCGTTTGACGTGATCGGCCTGAACGACAACGTCCCGGCGGCCGGCATTCATGCTCTCGAAGTCGTGCGAGAGAGCGGTCAGTTGGTCGTCACAAAGGGAGCTGACTTGCTGTTGAATGTCGAGAAGCAGGAAGGACTGACGCGAATCGAAGAGGCCGAGGTTTGGGAAGGCATTCGCCGGCCGGGAGCGATGGCGTTTAAGTTTTATTCGCCGAAGGTGGAACTCAAACTCGCCGCCCGATCGGTCGAGCCGCGCGTGCTGGTCGATCATCGGGTCAAGCTGCAATTTCTCGACGATGAACTGCGGTCGAACACGGAGTTGCACTACACAATCGAACGAGCCGGCCTGTTCGAGATGCATCTGCGCGTTCCCGACAAACTGGTGATCGACCGAGTGATCGGCCCGCCGCAGATCAAAGAGCATCCGGTCGAGACCAAGGAAGGTATTTCCATTCTGCGAATCGTGCTCGACATGAAGCGGGATGGAGCGATCCAGCTCAACGTGATTGGGCATTTGCCGCTCGATGCGTCCGCGAAGGAGCAGCGTTTGACTCTGCCGTTGCTCGAACCATTGAACGTCGAACGGGAGACCGGTCAGGTCAGCGTCTTCGTAGCCGACGCGATCGAAGTCCTCACCGACGAGAAGGCGATCAAAGGGGTTCAGTCCGAACGTAACGCCGACCCGAATCCGCCGTTCGGTGCCGGAGGGAAGCTGGCTTCGGCGTGGTCGTTCACTCGACGCCCGGTCGAGATTCCGGTGCAGACGAAACGCCGCCCAACGCGGCTGACGGCGTCGGTCGCGACAGCGATCAACGCGAAGCCCGAAACCGCCGACGTGCGTACGACGCTGGCCTACAACGTGCAGTTCGCCGGCTTGGATACGTTCCAGTTTGCCGTGCCCGAAGCGATTGCCGACTCGGTACAAATTCGCACAGCCAATTCCAGCATTCCGGCGATCAAGGAAAAGAAGAAGGCCGACCAGGCCGTCGATGGCTGGGTCACCTGGACAGTGATCTTGCAGCGCGAAGCAATAGGTGTCGTGCCGCTGGAGGTCACCTACGACTTGAAGACGAACGCCAAAGCGGCGGAAGCCGGCGGCGATAGAGCGGCAGACAAGAAGGACGGCCGCGCTCCGGCGGTCTCGTGGGAACAAACCGTAATGCCGGTGAAAGCTCACGGACTGGCGGGCGCAGGTGAATCGAAGGCGGGCAAGGTCGAGTTGGCTGACGTGATGGGTGAGATTTCCGTCCAGAAGGACAAATCGCTGACCGTCACGGCCGAGACCACAGGCGAAGACTTGGAAGCCATCGATCCGCGCGAGCTGACGTTGCTCGGACAAGATGGTTCGCTGGCGTATCGATATTACTCGCAGCCAGTGTCGTTGAAGGTCTACGCCACCAAGCACGAGATTCAAGAAGTCGTCGAGACGGTGATCTCGCGTGGGTTGGTTGAAGTCGTCGTCGATGAAGACGACAAGGCGTCGTATCGCTGCCGGTACAAGCTGAAGACGTCGGAGCGGCAGCGGCTGCGCATCGACTTGCCGAAAGGAGCCGAAATCCTCGGCGTGCTGGTCGACAACAAATTAGTCTCGCCGGAGAAGGGCGATCAACAGTCGGACGAGAACTTCGAAAGTTATTTCGTCAGCGTCGCTCGCGGCGGCAAGTCGGACGAGCCATTCTCGATCACGGTGCAATTCCTGTGGCCCGTGAACCCGCGACCATTCGCCGGTTGGAAAGGAAACGTACGCGTCTTTCTGCCGCGCATCGGCGGAGCGAAAGGTTCTGGCGTGGCCGTGCAACAACTGCGAACTGCCGTGTGGGTGCCGGAGAAGTTTTCACTCGTCGGCACGCCGGACCACTTTATTCGGGAGCAACATCTGACGCTCGAACAAGCGATCAACGGCGAGGTCGCCTCGCACGTGAATCAGTCGGAATTCGAACAGTGGATCGGCACGTCGTCGGTCGGCGTGGCGGACTTCGCGACGCAAGGGCAGGGGTATTCGTACCACAACCTCGGTGGCAGTGACTTCCTGCAACTGACGTGGTGGAAGGTGAGCTTTGCGGCCATCGTGGCGACGTTCGCATTGTTCGTGCTGGGCTTGGTGTTGATGCCCACAACGTGGCGCAACCGACTCGGCTGGGTATTGGCCGGCACGTTGATCGCCACCTGCGTCGGCCTGAACGACGCCGACACGGTGCTGCACGCCTTCGCGGCGGCTCGCTGGGGCCTGCTGTTGATGTTCGGCCTATGGATTGTGCAGTCGATCTTCCAAGCCAAGAAGTCCAAGAGCGGCCCGAACTGGGACGGTTCGCAACCGTTCCCCGCCGTGGTCAGCCCGCCGCCGGAAGTGTCTGAGCTTGGGAAAGTGAGTTGAGTTCGAGACCTCGTGTGCCGAGCCTTCACGGCCCCGCCGCCGAATCCGATCTTTCGGGAGTTGGTTTGATGTTCAGCAAATTTCTGCCACGGATGAAACACGGAGGGACCACGGATCAGGATCTTGCTTTTGACTCATCCGTGTTTCATCCGTGTTTCATCCGTGGCCAAAACTGTTTTCTTTTTTTGGCTTTGCTCGCGACGTCGCTTTTCTCATCGCTCGGCGTCGCTCAAGACAAACCGGTGGACGACGGCATCAAGATGCGGCGCGTGTATGTGCCGATTGATGATCTCGACGCGGTGATCGCTCGCGACCAGAAAGGGGTGCTGCTGCCGCGCGATGAGTTTCTGAAACTCGCCGATGCGGCGAAGAAGAACACCCCGGATCAAAAGCCGGCTCCGGTGGGAAATGTCGTTTCCGGAGCGACCTACTCGGCGAAGTTTGATGGCGAGCAATTGCTCGTCACGGCGGAAGTAAAGTTCACGCAACTGGTCGATGGCTGGCAGGTACTCTTGCTGCCGATCGCCGGAATGTCGGTCGAGCAGGCGAAGCTCAACGGAAAACCGGCGCAATTGGGGCGACAGGAACAAAATCTCGTGTTGCTGAACGACACTAGGGGCGAGCAGATTCTCACGCTGGAGTTGTCTCAGCCGTTGGGCACGGTCGGCGCGGACAAGGTCGTGTCGGTCGGTGTGTTGCCGGGTGTTCCGGGCAAGCTCAGCGTCGCGGCGCCGGCGGGCAAGTATTTGCAATTGGACGGGTTGACTGTCGAGCGGCCGGCTCCGGCGGATCAACCGGCGAATTATGAACTGGCGGTCGGTGGAAACCGCAATGCCGTCGCGGTGCAACTGACCGATCGACAGCGCGAGCGAGCGACCGACTCACTGCTGTTCGCGACGACCGGCTTCGGACTGCGAGTCGCTCCCGGCGAAGTGACGTTCCATGCGGTGACGACGTTGCAGGTTCACGGCACGCCGCTGGATCGGCTGGTTTGTTTGGTGCCGAAGACGCTCGAAATCACCGACGTCGATTCCAGCGGGCTGGAAGCGTGGGAGCTGGCCGACAATCCGAACGACGCCACGACCACGCGAATCACGCTGAATTATCGGCAGCCGTTCGATGGCTCGCGGCGCATTGATTTTCGCGGCGTGATGGCCGTGCCGGCAGGCGATGCGTGGCGCGTTCCGACGTTGACAATCAGTCAAGTCACCTCGCACATCGGCCGAGTGCTCGTACAACACGCTCCGTCGGTACGATTGCGAACGGTCGAGTCGACCGGAGTCCGCACTGCGTCGGTCAGTGATGCCGACTTGCAAACTATCGGCACGTCGGGAGCGACCGATGCCGGCCAGTTGTCGCTGCTGTTCGATGTCTGGAAAGAAGACTTCGCGCTCGGCTTCGTCGCGCAGCCGAAGGCTCAGGATGTTCAGGCCAGTATCTCGTCGATCTTCGATTTGAATGCGCGCGGGCTGGACCTGGTCACGGCCGCGACCGTCGAGACATCGTTTGCGCCGCTGTTCGAATTGGAACTCGCGTTGCCGGCGGACTGGCTGATCACGGCGGTCATCGTCAACGGCCAAACGTTGCCGTGGAACACGCAACCGCTGGAACCGGGCGTGCATCAAGTCCGCGTGCCGTTGCCGCAGCCGCTGCGACCAGGGACCCCCATCAAGTTGCAGGTGAACGCGCATCGCGATCCCGACGGCTGGCCGGTCGAGGACGCACCGGTGGAGATCACGTTGCCGCAACTGCGACTGCCACAGTCGTCGGTCACCGAGGGAACGTACGCCATCAAGGCCGATGCTGACTTGGATGTCGTGCCCGGCGAAATCAAGGGTCTCGACCCGGCGAACGTGCCGGTGCCGGGAGCACGCTTGGGGTTCATGTATCAAGACTCGGTCTTCAGCGGCGTGCTGAAGATCGAGCGCAAGCCGTCGCGAGTCTCCGCGCGCACGCTGACGTTTGCACGGCTCGACAAGCTGACGTTGCACACGTACTTCGAAGCCGACTTGGAGATTCGCGGCGGCGGTCTGCGAGTGCTCGAAGTCGCGGTGTCGGAATCCGCCGGCACCGACTTGCGATTCGCGTTGCTCAACGGAGCGGCGCGGATCGTCGAGCAAACCTCGCGTCTGGACGACATGACTCACGAACGGATTTGGACGCTGCGACTGGATCAGCATCTCGCCGGGAACGAGACGCTGTCGGTGACGAGCGTTGTCCCGCGTGAACAGGCTAGCGGGGGGCGTCAGCCCCCTGGTGCTCCCAAAGTCATCGATGCTCCGAAAAACATTCAAGCGACTGATGCCGAACCAGCGCGTGCAGACTCGAACGCATCAGGGGGCTTACGCCCCCCGCTCGCCTTGCCACAACTCCGCATCCTCGCGGCGCATCGGCAGCATGGGTTCATCGCGATTGAGGCGGAAGGGGATCAGCGATTGAGAATTGAAGGGTTGGACGTCGCCAAGGCCAAGTTGCCGGAGGTTGATCCGATCGACTTGCCGGTGCCGGTG
>CAYSHJ010001102.1:0-3877 GCA_964430385.1 uncultured Planctomycetaceae bacterium | reverse complement strand
GGGGCTACCCCGGCTACGGCTTCGGATACGGCTCCGGGTCTGGCTTCAGTCTGTACATCGGCTCCGGATACCCAGGCTACGGTTACGGAAACTACGGCTACGGAAACTATGGTTACGGCGGTTACGGCTACGGCTTGTCCCCGTACTACTACTCGACACCCGGCTATTATTCCGTGCCGCAGACGTACTACTACAGCGTACCGAGCTATTCGTCGCCAACCTATTCGCCCACGAGCCAGAGCGTCGCCGTTCCGAGCAGTTCGACTGCGTCAACTCGCTCTTTCGACCGTAGCCCGATCGTACTGACCAATCCGGCGACAAACGACAAGCCGGTGGAGTATTCGCTGAACGGACACCGCTTCACCATGAACCCCGGTCAATCGCAAAAGTTCACTCACGACCGCGACTGGCTTGTCGAATTCGGCCGAGGCAATGGTCAAAGCTCGGCGAAGTACGGGCTGAGGTCCGCCGCGTACAAGTTCAAACCGACTGCGCACGGTTGGGAGCTTTTCGAAGCCGCCGATCAGAGCAGCACGGCGAAAGTTGCCGCGGAGCCCAAACCCGGCCGACTGAAGCCTCAATCCTCCGGTGGCCCACGACCAGAAACCTTTGTCTTGGACACCGACCCCCCAAAACCGGCCGAGCTACTACCTGTCGAGTTGCAAGCGGTCGAACCGAAATCGGTGACAGCCAGCACAGCCAGCGACGTGAAAACCGCTTCGTCGCAGAAGTCCGAGACCGTCGTCCGCCAGCGCGAATCGACGAAATCTGGCGCCGCTGAAGAACCGGCTTCCGGCCCCAAGCTGGCGGAGTAGTCGCGTCAACGCAGGTACGTCTCCAGCCACTCGGCCATTCGCTCGAACGTGGGCGGTGGAATCGAGTGGCCTTGTCGATGATTGAGCAAGCCCAGTCGCGGTGGTTTTTCGTAAAGATTCCACACCGGCAAAGCCGCTTCGAGCAGCGGCCACGAGCGGTCTCCATCGGCGGAGCCGGGACCGGACTCGCCGCCGAGAATCAAGAACGGACGTGGTGCGATCAGCGCCAGCAGTTGATGATGATTCAGCGGAAAGTTTTCGTCGCGGATCGCCGGGCCGAGATACCACGGTGCGTCCCAATTCGTGGAGCGAAAGCCGGTCCCGCCTTCGCTAGCCACCGCCGCTTTGATCCGCTCATCAAAGGCGGCGAGATACAACGCTTCCTTCGCTCCGAGCGAATGCCCGACCGCGCCGATCCGCTTGACATCGACATTCGGCTGCGACGCCAAGACGTCAACGCCACGCATCGCGTCATACAGCATCTTGGCCATGCCCAGCGACTGCGGATGCCGCTCGCGATGCTTGCGAACGGCTTCGTCATAGTTCGTCACGCTCTGCCACAGAAAGCACCTCGGACAGAACACCACGAAACCGCGCCGAGCCAGCTTGAGCCCAAGTTGCATCGACTCCGGCCCGCTCACCCCCGCGACTTCGTCGATGCTGGCCGTCGTCGTCTGATGCAAGGCGACAATCCCCGGCCGCGGAATTGTCTCGTTATTCACGGCGAGAGGTTGCTTCAGCAGGTAACCCTCGACAAACAAACCGGGCTCCCCTTCGTATCGCACTAACTCGCGAACGACTCCTTCGAGAAACTCGGACTTGACGACTTCCAACTTCACGGCCGGTCGAGGCTCGGGCATCGGGCCGAGAAACGTCACCCACTCCGCTTTGATCTTTCTCCGCTGCGGCTCCCAACTGTCGAGCGACGTGATCGGCTGACCTTTGTCGTCGATCAACAACGCAGCCAGCTTGCCGATCCCCTCGCGCGGCGGATTGACCGGAGCTTTCCGCACTTCTTCAAGCCACGGCACGTTCTTCGTCTGTGCGAAGACAATCCGAGCTTGGCACGGCAAAGAAATGAGAAACGCGAGAAATGCCAAGAACATTTGCGGCGGGGAAGGTCGGCGATGGTCTTGTCTAATCATGGGATGTCCTTTCGGATCAACGGCGCAATTTGATTTCACACAATCCATTATTTTGCTAAGCAAAACCCATCTCCCGCCTTACGATTCAGTTCCTTCTTGGAAATGAGTTCTCCGCGGGCGATGTTTGTCATTGCCTTCAAAGTTTCCGGACGGACGCAGCGATCGCTCCAGAGAATGCGCAGCCATTCGATCGGCGGATGGCTCATTCATCGCATGGGCTCCGAGTTTTGGCTACGAGATCAATGCGGCTTGCTTTGCCGTCTTCGAGTCGGGCGGTATTCTAAGCCCCGTTCGCTTCGACGTCAGTCAACTTGGAAAGGCAACCCGATGCGCGATTTTGAGTACGAAGCCCCGACAACCCTCGCCGCGGCGCTCGAGCTGGTGGCCAAACACAACGGCTCGGCCCGCTGTCTTGCCGGCGGTACCGACCTGATCGACCAAGTCCGAGTCGGCCGACTGTCTCCCGACGTGCTGATCGACGTCAAGAAGATTGCCGAACTCAACCTGCTCGAACACAGCGCGAGTGGCCTGCGGCTGGGAGCCGCCGTAGCGTGTTATCAGGTTTACGACCACTGCAGCATCGTGTCGGACTACGCCGCACTGGCCGATAGCTGCCGGATCATCGGCGGCGTACAGATTCAAAGTCGAGCAAGCGTCGGCGGCAACCTGTGCAACAGCGGCCCGGCCGCCGACGCGACTCCCTCGCTGATCGCCCTCGGAGCCGTCGCGGTCATCGCCGGGCCGAAGGGAACTCGCTCAGTTCCGGTCGAAGATTTCTGCACCGGCCCCGGCAAGAACACCCTGCAACCGGGTGAGCTTCTGGTCGAACTCAAATTCCCTGCCCGACCGGCTCACAGCGGGTCACACTACCGCCGCTTCATTCCGCGCAACGAAATGGACATCGCCGTCGTCGGCGTCGGAGCGAGCGTGGTCTTGAACGAAGCCAAGGACAAATTCATCTCCGCCCGCATCGCGCTGGGAGCCGTCGCCCCGACCCCGCTCTTCGCGAAAGCCGCCGGCGATTCACTGGCGGGCCAACCAATCAACGACGCGACGATTGCGAAAGCTGCCGCCGCCGCTCGCGCAATTGCGGTCCCGATTGACGACATGCGCGGCACGAAAGAATTCCGCCTGCACATCACCGCCGTGCTGGTTGAACGAGTCCTCAAAGCCGCCGCCGCGCGAGCTCGCGGTGAACACGTCGATTGCAAAGTCGGACATTAGCATCATTCTTAGCCACGGATGAAACACGGATGGAACACGGATCTTGGAGAACGGGACGATTGATGCCTTTGCCTGCTCCGTGTTTCGTCTGTGTTGCATCCGTGGCCAAAACCATTTCTTTTTGTTTTTTAGAAAGACTACAAGATGGCCAAGAAACGAGTCGTTACCACCACGCTTAACGGCAATCAAACGGAGTTCCTCTGCGAGCCGCGGCAAACGCTGCTAGAAGTCTTGCGCGACACGCTGGACCTGACCGGCACGAAGGAAGGTTGCTCGAACGGCAACTGCGGAGCATGCACAGTGCTGTTCAATGGCCGGCCTGTCGTTAGCTGCCTCGTGCTGGCGGTCGAAGCCGAGGGGGCGAAAATCGAAACCATTGAAGGCGTCGCGACCGATCAGGGACTCGACCCGATTCAGAAGGCGTTCCTCGAAGGAGCCGCGTTGCAATGCGGCATCTGCACGCCGGGCTTCATTATGTCGAGCAAAGCCTTGCTTGCCGAGAACCCCAAGCCAACCGAGGACGAAATCCGCTTCTACCTCGCCGGCAATTTATGTCGCTGCACCGGCTACGACAAAATCGTCCGAGCCGTCCAAGACGCCGCGACTCAATGGAAAGACCACTCCATGAAGAACTGCCACGAGCGGTCATGCACGTAACTGGTGCGACCATGCCCGTCAGCCGTTCGACTTGTC
>CAYSHJ010001101.1:0-2424 GCA_964430385.1 uncultured Planctomycetaceae bacterium | reverse complement strand
CGCTTGAGGATGTCGATCATCCCTTTCACGCCGCCGACGTGACCGGTCCGCTTGCCCGGCTCGGTGACCGCTCGCGGGTCGAGCGACGCGAACGGAATGAGCCGCTCCGGAAATAGCCGATACGCCGCAATCGCCGTCGTCACCGGCTGCGTGATCGGAGCCGACTCGGGCGAAATCAACGGCAGTACGCACGCCTTCTCAACGTCATGCTGATCCATGAACCGCACAAGCAACTCGGCGGTCAGTTCTTGTCCGAAGTAAAACGCTCCGAGATGCGTGTGGATGTCGATGTACTTGAACTTCCGCGGACTGGACTCCGCGGCACGAAGCCAAGTTGCCGCGTGCGCGGCGCAAAGTGCTCCGGCGGAAAAACTCGCGCCCAAGAATTCGCGACGAGTGTGTTTCGGGAAAGTCATGGGCCATCTCCTGAATGGTCGCTGATCGTTGAAACACGATATCAAAACCGCATCAGACTGCATTCGTAGGGCAGGCCAGTTTGTGAATCTGCGAAATCCGTAGCCCGACCCCTTGTGGGTCGGAGGATGGTGATTCCGTTTGATTTCTGCCGACCTCTTGAATCCTCCGACCCACGAGGGGTCGGGCTACAGTTTGCCCAACGTCACAAATTAGCCTGCCCTGACTCCATTCGCTTGCCCGCTTGATATAGCTCTTCCATTTCGATCAGAGTCGCATCACGAATTGACCGTCCTCGAGCCTTCAGTGCGGTCTCGATGAAGCGGACTCGGCGTTCAAACTTCGCGTTGCTGCGGCGGAGAGCTTCCTCGGGGTTGACCTTCCAGCGGCGCGCGATGTTGGCCACGACGAACAAGATGTCGCCCAGTTCTTCTTCGATGTGGTCTCGCTGAGCCGCATCAGCGACAGGCTCATCGGGCACGTGCGGCATGTCGACGGAGGCGGGCATGTCGGGAATCTGGCCATTCGGGAACAGCTCGTGCGCGAGTTCGTCGATCTCTTCGCGGAGCTTGTCAAACAACATGGCTCGATGTGGAAAGTCGTAGCCGGCGCGAGCCGCCTTGTCCGCGATGCGGGCACACCGCGCCAGGGCCGGCAGCGCGGTGGGCAAGCCGTCGAAGATTGACTCGCGCTGCTTTTCACGTTGCTTCTGGCGATCCCAATTTCGCAGCACGTCGTCGGCCGTGTGAGCTTTCTCGGTATCGAAGACGTGCGGATGTCGGTCGATCATCTTGCGCGTGATGACGTTGATGACCTCGAGGATGTCGAAGCGATTCTCGTCGCGACCGATCTGAGAATCCAAGACGACCTGCAACAACAAGTCGCCGAGCTCCTCGACGATGGCCGAGTCGTCTTTCGAGTCGATCGCTTCCAGCAACTCGTACGTTTCTTCGAGCGTGAACGGCTTGATGGTTTCGAGCGTCTGCTGCCGATCCCATGGACAGCCGGTGGGAGAACGGAGCCGAGCGATGACCTCGCACAACCGCTGAAACGCCGAGCCAACACGCTGCGGATCAGGCGGGGCTCCGAATTGCAACGGATCAAGCTGCGGCATGGTGGCGAAATCCTCGAAGGCAATGCGGCCGGATCGTAGTGAACCGCAAGTGGAGCGTCACGCGGTTCGGACTCGGCTTTCGGTCCAGAGCACGTTTAGAATGCCATCGCGTCACCAATCGCAGGGTGCTTTATGTGGTGGTATGTCTTTGCCAGCGTGTTTGGTTGGTTCTTCGTCGTGCTGGTCCTCGGCGGGCTGCTGACGTTGGTGGCCTGCTGGTGCTGCGGCGTAAGCGTCGACTCGCTGTTCACTATCAGCGACGGAAACGCGACTCTGACTTGTTTCCATTGCGGGCAAGAGACGAAGGCCAACGGCAAGACGTGCGCGCACTGCGGCGGCGAACTGCAATAGTCAAAGGATAACGACCGTGGCCTTCAGTTTCGTCGGTTTGATTGTGCTGCTGCTCGTGGTTGGAGTCGTGGTGCTCGTGTTTGGGCGAGGTCTCTCGGCAATGGTCGGGTTGTTCAAGTCGGTTCAAGCGGGTCACGCCACGTTGAAGTGTCCGCACTGCGGCCAAGAGACTGCCGCCACCACAGGCCGCTGCGCCGCCTGCGGTCAAGAGCTATAGCGAGTCTCGTCACGCAAGACACTGTTCCTTATTAAGACTGAGAGTAGTGCCAAGTTCGCAGGTTTTGTATTTGTGTTTACTCCGCAGGAGTTGCGTCACATAGCCCAGGGTTGCGAGCGAAGCGAGCTACCCTGGGAGACAGATTGAATCGGCCCATGTACCCCAACGGGGTTCCGTCATCCGTGTTTCTCGAAGGCCGTAACCCTTTCAGGCAACGCCGTTAAGGATTTCAAATCTGTGAAAATAGGGGTTTACGTGAATTTAGGAATATGAAAAAAGCCAGACTCCCGGTGCGAGCAAACTGAAAACGCTTCAGCTTGAAAGGAGT
>CAYSHJ010001100.1:0-4624 GCA_964430385.1 uncultured Planctomycetaceae bacterium | reverse complement strand
TTTTGGATTGGGTGGACACGGAAATCCGCGGCGTGGATTTGGCCCGGGCCACTGAGAACCGGGTGTGCTCCTGCGGCTCAATCGAAAATCCAAAATCCAAAATCCAAAATCCGCCTCACCCAGTCCTTGTTCCCAGCCAGGCACTGTAGAGAAACACGAAGACGAGCACGATGCAGCCGAAGACGAGTAGCTTCTTCGCGGTGCCAGCGTGTTTGACCGCGACGATCTGCGAGATGACGACGACGGTCGCCAGCATTCCCACCTTGAACCAGATCAGGCCTTCGAAGCCCCAGCCTTCAAAGAACCAGCGAGCGATCGGATTCGACTCCACGAACCGCACATCGCTGCCGGTGCGACCCAGTAACAAGAACGTCGCGACGACGTCACACAGGCTGAACAGGATGAACCACGCGGTCTCGGTTTCCAGCCGCAGCCGCCAGATTTCCCGGCTACGCATGGATCAGCTCGCGCAGTTGCTTGATGTATTTGGGAATCTCGCCGTAGGGATCGGCTTCCTCGTACTCCAGCACGACGTAACCGCGGTAGTTGGCCTGGCGTAGAATCTGAATCACTCGGCCCAGGTCCGCCGGTTCTTTCTTGCCGTTGGGCGTCACCGAAACTTTGACCTGAGCGTTGATCGCATAAGGGGCGATCTGTTCCAACTCAGCGTACACGTCGGCCGAGCGGAAGTTGCCGCCGTCCAAGTTGACACCGAACCACGGCGACGGCTGTACGGCTTTGACGATCTTTAGAATCTGTTCGGCGGTTCCCGTGATGCCGCCGTGATTTTCCAGCGCCAGGAAAACGCCTTTCTCGGCGGCGTACTCCAGTGACTTGTTGATGCCGGCGACGCAACGATCAAACGCGGCGGTTTCCGTGTCTCCCTTCGGCACGTTGCCCGCGAAGATGCGAATCACGGGAGCTCCCAGCTCCGCCGCGTGGTCGATCCACTCGCGAGTCATCGCCAGTTGCTTGTCCCATTCCTCACCGGCGGGCTGGCAGAAATCGTTGCCGATCGCCGTGCCGGAAACGTCCAAGCCGAGTCGAAACGTCCGCTCTTTGAGCGACCGCAGATAGGCCGAGTCGAACTGCTTCGGAAAGTAATACCCCGTCAACTCCGTGCCATCGAGGTTGACGTCCGCGCAAAAGTCAATGAAGTCTTCGAGCTTCATCTGGGCGGCCGCGATTTGTTCCGGCGTCCCGCGATTGGGCAGAAATTTGTGGAACGAGTACGCCGCCAGACTGAGCTTCAAATGCGACTTGTCGTTGCGGTGTGGTGGTTCCGCGGCGTGTGTCTTCGTGGCGAATGTGGCTGACGTCACCGCCGCCGCGACTCCTAGTTGGCCGAGAAACTGACGGCGTGAGGCTGTTGAGTCTCCGAGCATGTGATGTGTCTCCTAGGCTGCTAAATGGCGATTGGCCGGCATCAGAGTCTTCGGTTGTCATTTTTACGCCGTACGCGCAATTGGTCCCCTCTCCCCCGATGCGGGGGAGAGGGAGCGAGGTTGCGGGGATCGCCCGCATTGCGACACGCAATGTCGCGTGAGCGTACTCGCACCGGGGAAATTCTTCGAGGCATTGGCCTCCAGCCTCGGCTTGCGTTTATCGGGTCTTGGGTCAGACTGGGTGGCACGTCCCTGAGTCATCGAAGGGCGTGGCCGTCGCGGTCTTCCACGCCCTTGGCAGGGCGTGCCACCCAAACAGACCCACTTGCGCTCATCGTGCTCGGCTCAGGAGTGAGTTTAGGAAGACTTTTCCGGCCCGTGAAAGTCTAGCAGTGCCGTCGAGATGTCCGACTGAGCGAACTTTTGCGGTCGCAGATGCTTTGCGGCAGGCATCGGTTCCGTTGATGGCGCATGCAATTCTGCTTTCCGACCGGGAGCAACGGGTCCGGTTGTGCGTGCTGGAAGGACTTTTCCGGCGGTAGCGATTGTTCCTGATTTTTCGCTTGTTCCGATTTTGCGCGTCGTTCGGCTCGTAGCGGTTTTGTGCGTCGTTCGGCTCGTAGCGATTCTGCGCGGCGTTCTGCTCGTAGCGGTTTTGTGCGTCGTAGCGGAAGTGACGAACCTCGGGATTCATTCTCGAAAAACGATTGCACTGACGCCACCTAACAATCCTCAAACGCAGAACATTTGGACGAAACAGTACACGCATCACGAACGGCACCTCTGGCAAACCTGTGACGATTCGTACAACCGTCACAGCCACTCGTTACTAATCTCACCAGACCAAGGAGGGGAACCATGGTTAGGTCAGGATGGCTCAAGCGTTTTTCGGAGAAGATGTCCGCAACTTTGTCCGCGAGTCTGCGCGGCGAAACTCGAAAGCGGCGAATTGCCGCACAGACAGTCCAGGAGGCCGAGTACCTGGAAGACCGCAGCATGATGTCCGTCTCCACCTTGTTTCTCACGGGAACGGGTGAACTGAGTATCGAACTCGACAGTGGCGAAAGCGTACGCATTAACTCCGCGGCGGGCAGAGTGGCCATCACCACGTCAGTGGCGGGCGGCCCGTTCGTGCCCGACACCAGCATTGGAACTGTGGCTTCGGCCAGCGTGAGGTCCATCAATATTCTGGGGGGCGACGAGGCGAACTCGATCGATTTGAGCGGCGTGTTGGCGGTGGACTACTCATCGCTGGCGACGATCTCGATCGATGCCGCGAACGGCCATGACGTCCTCATTGGCAGCCCCGACGTGGGAGCCTCCCTGTTCGGCGGCGACGGCAATGACACGATTCAAAGTGGCTCGGGCAACGACCTGTTGCTTGGCGGCGACGGCAACGATTCGATCACGTCCGGGGCGGGCAACGACAATGTTCAGTCCGGCGATGGTCACGATACCGTGACGGGAGGTTCCGGAAACGACTTAATCGACCTGGGTGACGGCAACGACGTCGCCGATGCGGGCGATGGAAATGACACTGTCAACGCCGACGACGGACAGGACTCGGTCATCGGTGGTCTCGGCAACGACTTGCTGAATGGCGGGATGGGCGATGACACGCTGATCGGGAACGAGGGGAACGATTCGATCATCGGTGGCACCGACGACGACAGTATCTTTGGCGACAGTCAGGATCCCGCGATCCTTGGTAGCGGAGCCGACGGTGTCGACACGATCTTCGGCGGCGCCGGCGACGACACGATCATTGGCGGCAGTGGCGCGGATCAAATCGACGGTGGTTCTGGGGATGACCAATTGGCCAGCACGCCGTTCATCACCACGACCAACGATCCGCTCCCGACACCAGTGACGAACGTGAATGCCGGCAACCCCGTGCCGTTGGCCGACGCGAGTCCGACAGGACTAGCGACCAGCCCGGTTGGCATCTTTGCCAACATTTCCACGGGGAATCAGGATGGAGGTCTCATCGTGACCGTGGATGGGACCGGGAAATTCGGCGCGTTTAGTCAAGTGGTTGCGCCGAATCCCATCAATACCCAAATCTTCATTCCGCAAACCGTGGGAAACCCGCCGATCGCGGAATTCAAAGGCTGGAAGCAAGAGGGAGCGATCTTCAATCCGGCTGGCGACGGCCTGGGATTCGTTCCCGACCAGACCACGATTGAATCCGGCGTGTACTTCCGCTTTGGAACGGCGACCGGCATTCCGCGGCAACTGTTGGACGAAGCGGCCGGTGCGACAAGGCAGATCAGTATTCTCGGAACCACCACCGAAGCGGTCTCGAGTTTTCAGATCGGTACTTTGCAATTCGATTTAACGCAACAAGTGCAGCCGCAGTTTGACCTGGCCACGAATAATCAGGTGGGAACCCTGCTGACACAAACCTACGTGATTCTGAACACGGCCATCGCGGGCACCGCGGCAATCGACTTTGAATTGGTCCGGTATCTGGATGGCGACTTGAATTTCGATGGTCGCGATGGACTGGGCGGTACGACCTCCAATAGCACTGGCATTATCCAGAACGGTGTGCCGGATGGTGCGTCGCCCGATGGAGGCGGGCACCTGATCAATCAGATCACCGGCGATGAATTCTTGTTTGAGACGGAGCAAGGTGGCGTCTCGTCCAACGGGACGTTTATCGGGATTACCTCGAAACCCAATCCGCCGCTGCCACCCGGCGCGTTTCCGGCCAATCGGTTTGAACTCTCCTTGTTCCCCAGCCTGCGAAATCAGATCCGCAATGGTGATGCTCTGAAAAACCAAGTCGCCAACGATGCGAATAGCGACGGTTCCGTGGATCCAGGCCAGGAAGGGAATGTCACGTTCGCGCTGAGAAATGTGTATTCGTTACTGCCAGGGGCGAGCGCGGTTTACACAACACACACGGTTTTTGGCAACGGCCGGCCGGACCAGATTCAGTTCAACCGCGGGCCCGCGACGGCTCGCGACGGCAATGATCCGAACGATCCGAATGACAGCAATGTGGCACCGATCGTGGCCTTGGGAAACGAGCCGGTGACGATCGACGTCGTCAAGAACGACACTGACGTCGATGGCACGATCGATTTCACGTCCGTCCAAATCGACACCCCCCCAGTGAAAGGTACCGCCGTTGCGATCGGCGATGGACGCATTCGCTACACACCCGACCCGACGACGTCTCGAGAAACGTTCTCCTTCACCTACACGGTGGCCGACAATTTGGGAAGCCGCAG
>CAYSHJ010001099.1:0-11708 GCA_964430385.1 uncultured Planctomycetaceae bacterium | reverse complement strand
TGACGTTCAAGGCCGGCAGCAAGCGGATGACGGTGTCGTGAGTCGCATTGATCAGTAAGCCGCGGTCCATGCACTTGGCCACGGCGGGAGTGGACGGGATGTTCAAGTCGATGCCGATCATCATGCCTCGAATTCGCAACTGCGAGATGATCGGCAGTTCGCTCTTGAGCTGCTCCAAGTGTGCGAGAAAGCGGTCGGACATCACTTGGCAATTCGCCAGCAAGCCGTCTTCCTCGATGGTTTGAACCGTCGCGATGCCGGCCGCCATCGCCAGCGGGTTGCCGCCGAAAGTGCTCGCATGCATGCCGGGGCGCAGGTCGGGAGCCAATTCCTCCTGGCATAGGATCGCGCCGCACGCCACGCCGCCGGCAAGGCCCTTCGCCAGCGAGACAATGTCGGGCTGCACTCCCCATTGTTGGTATCCGTACCAGGTACCGGTGCGGCCCATGCAGGTTTGCACTTCGTCAAAGATCAGCAAGCAGCCGTTCTCGTCGGCGAGCCGTCGCAGCCCTTGCAGATAACCTTCCATCGGGATGTTGATACCCCCTTCACCTTGCACCGGTTCGATCAGGATCGCACACGTCTCGCGATCCAGCAGCTTTCCAACAGCCTCCAGGTCGTTGAGCGGCGCGTAGCGGAATCCGGCCAGCAACGGGCCGAGACCTTCGTGGTACTTCGGTTGAGCGGTCGCCGTCACGGTCGCGAAGGTACGGCCGTGAAAACTGTTCTCGAAGCTAATGACCTTGTACCGGCCGTCGCGCGAGTGCAGCCGCGCCAGCTTGATCGCGGCCTCATTCGCTTCCGCGCCGCTGTTGCAAAAGAACGCCTTACCGAAGCCGCGCGTCGAGAGCATCTCGGCGAAGTCACCTTGAGCTTCGGTGTACCACGTGTTGGGAATGTGGATCAGCTTCGTGACCTGTTCCTGAATCGCTTTGACGACTCGCGGTGGGCAATGGCCGAGAATGTCGCAGCCCCAGCCGGGGAACAGGTCGAGATAACGTTTTCCCTCGGCATCCCACACGAACGAACCTTCGCCGCGCACGAGGCAGATCGGATACCGACGATAATTCGGAATCACGAATCGCTCGAACTGCTGAATGGTTTGAGCACTGCTCCGAGTTGCGGCCGAGTCCACAGGTAACTCCTTCTAAAAAGACAACAAACCCCACCGAACTTGTCTCGGTGATATCTACACAAGTCCCGAAGGGACGGCGGAGTAAAGCCGGGGACGCAAGCCCCCGGAGTGCGATGCCAATGTATTCGGAGCCGCGCAGCGGCGACACCATTCACCACAAGACGGGACAAAAAACCGCGGCGGACAGCGAGCAATTCCGCCGAATGTTAAAGCACAATCTCCGTGCCCACACCCGTATCAGAGTAAATCTCCAACAGCACTGAATGCGGCATGCGGCCATCGACGATGTGAACTTTGCCGACGCCAACGGCCAAGGCGTCCAACGCGGCTTGAACCTTTGGCACCATGCCCGCGTCGATGATGCCGGCGGCGATCAGCTCGCGGCAACGCGTGGCCGTGAGGTGAGACTGCAACGTCTGCGGATTGTGCCGGTCGAGGAAGATGCCCGGCACGTCGCTGACGAAGACGAGCTTCTCGGCCTTTAAAATCCGAGCCACCGCCGCCGCCGCCGTGTCGGCGTTCACGTTGAGCATCTGCCCCGTCGAGTCAACCGCGACGGACGGCACAACCGGAATCAGTCCTGCCGACGTCACGTCCTCCAGCAACCGCCGGTCGATATCGATCACCTCGCCGACAAAACCGAGGTCAATCGGCGCACCATCCTCACCCGATAACGTCAGCTTGCGACCAATGAGACAGTTCTGTGTGCGGCAGCTCAACCCGAGCGCCGCACCCCCTTGCCGACGAATCTCGTCGACTAAGCCACCGCAGATATCACCAGTGAGAACCTTGGCGACAATCTCCAGCGTTGCGGCATCGGTGTACCGGCGACCCTGCACCTTGCGCGGCGTAATGCCCGACGCCGCCATGGCCTTGTCGATGTCTTTTCCGCCCCCGTGAATTAAGATCGGTCGCAACCCGACCGACTGCAAAAAGATCACATCCGTCAGAAAGCTGCGAACCGCTTCAGTCTCTTCGAGCGTGCTGCCGCCCAGTTTGATGACAACATGCCGTCCACGGAACCGGCGAATCCAAGCCAGTGCCTCGATCAGCACGCGCGCTTTGCGAATCGCTTCGTCCACCGGAAATCTCCTGAAAACTCCGAGGAAAACCCGCGATTGTAGGGTAGTGATGTGGGGTGTCAACGCGGCGACAAACGTGGTGAAATAACGAACGACGAAACATTTCCCTCCGCATACCTTGCCAAACCCGAACATCGGCCTCGATTGGCCTTTCCGGCATGAGTGTTGTCTCACGAAGCCCTAACGTCCGCATTCCTAGAGTCGTGAGTCAAAAGCCGCCACGAACCAATCCGTGAGTCACACTATCACTGGAACCACAGGCGGTTGGCCCCCGATATCACGGGTGCAACTGGCCCGCCCGCTGCTGACATGGAGTTAATCGTGAGCCAACACTCCCATCTGCCGATCGAACACTTCTTGAACAAATTGGAAAACGATGAGGCTGATCGCGCGAAGAAGGAGGCTCGGCCAGACTGGCTGACCGCGTTCATCGACTGCATTGCCGACCTGTTCGATCCGCTCATCGGAGTCGCTCGCGTCGGCTTCGATTGCGAATTCACCGAAGGAACCTGGGTCGTCGGTCTGTACCTCGGCTCGTATGAGGTCGTTGGCGGCCGCCGTGATGGCGAGACCCGCCACATCAACTTCGAGTTCGACCTGCAACAATTGATGGGCCGCTTCTCAAAGATTTCGGAATTGGTCTGGAGTGCATTTCCGTCGCCGAAAGACACTCGCTCGTCGTGGGCACGGTCGTACATCACGGTGGCCGGCCTCGTCGGCGAAAACCCCGTGCGACTGCAAGTCTTCTCCGTCCCGCCGGTCTACGCCGACATCGGCATGCGCCGCTTCCCCGACGGACGCTTCGAGCCGGTGTGATCGAGGATTTTCGATTGGCGATTTTTGATTTTCGATTGAACCGTCCGCCGCCGCGGGCTTCGTCAATCAAAAATCAAGAATCAAAAATCGGCGCCATCGCGGATAACGCTGCAACGTGGCTATTTTGCTCGGACCGCGCCTTGCTCCAGCAGCATTTGTACCAACTTCTTCGCCACCGGTCCTGCCGCTTTGCCGCCGGAGCCGGCTTGCTCCAGCACCACGACGAACGCGACTTGCGGATCGTTTGCCGGGACATAGCCAGCGAACCACGCATGGTCCGGACGTCCACCACCAATCTCGGCTGTTCCGGTCTTGCCGGCGATGGCGACCTCGTTCAGTCGGACAGTCTTGTAGCCCGTACCCTGCGGGTGCGCGACGACTTGCTCCAAGCCCTCTCGCAACCGAGCGAGCGTGCCGGACGACAAGCCATTGATCCGTCGCGGTGGCGGGGTGATCGCTTCCGTCGTTGACGTGACGCTAGCCCGACGCGCCAGCGAGGGACCGTCGCTTGGCTCATTGACCGATCCCTCGCTGCCGCGTCGGACTAGTGTGTTCACGTCGTCGTTGTCCGTCGTTTCCGGCGCGACAGCGATCTCGCGGACGACATGGGGCGTCACCAGCCAGCCGTCATTCGCGATTGCCGCCATCAAGCGCGCGATCTGTAACGGAGTCACCGTCAGCCGCGACTGGCCAATCGCCAGACCGAGCGTATCGCCGGCATACCAAGTTTCTCGCTTGGCCTTTGAGGTTGCCGTTGCCGAACGTACGTTCGGCGAGTCGTCATCCCACGGCGACGCGGGCACGAGAACATCCGGATCATCACCGGCGACGCGTTCGTGACTGGCCAACTCGATCGACGACTTCGCGCCGGAGCGTCGATTCGCCAACGAGGTTGGAAGTTGATCGGGCGGTCGAGGTACATGTCCGCTTCGCTCACCGGGAAGATCGATGCCGGTCGGCTTGCCGAAGCCGAGCCGGTCGGCCCAATCGACCAATAGTTGCGGGCCGATCGTGCGCGCGGCCGTGAAGAAATACACGTTGCACGACTGGGTAATGGCTTTCGTCAGGTCCGTTTCGTAATGGCCTTTGCCGTAGTGCGTGAAGGTATAGCAGCGATACTGAGTCGGCTTGTCCAGGTAGCCTTGGCAGACGATCGTCCGATCCGGGTCGATGCGTCCGCTCTCCAACACCGCGACAGCGGAAACTGTCTTGAACACCGAGCCGGGAGGCAGAGTCATCTGCGTCGCTCGCGGAAACAGCGGACGCCGCGAGTCGTTGAACAACGCGGCTCGCTGCTCCTCGCTGCCAGCCAGTAAATCGTTGACGTCAAACGTTGGAGCGGTCGCGGCGGCCAAGATCGCTCCGCTGTGAACGTCGATCGCGACGATGCAGCCGCCGGGTGGGCGGTGAGTCTTGTCGCTGGGTGGCGGGTCCGCGCTGCCAGGTTCGTCGCCGACAACAGCCATCGACGAGATTGACTGGCCGTCCACAATCTCAGTCAGCAAGTCGCTGACCTTCGCTTGCAAGTCCGTCGAGAAATTGAGCACGACATCGCGGCCGAGTCGCGGCGCACGAACGATTTCGCTGTGCGTGATCGCTCCGTGCCGATCGCGCACAATCTTTCGTTGGCCGCGAACACCGCGCAACACGTGTTCGTAAGTGGCCTCGATGCCCGATTGCCCAATCGTGTCGCCGGGCTGATAGTCCAGCGGGTCGTCTTTAGGGAAACGTGCTTTGCGATCGGCCAGTGCGTCGGCGTCGATCTCGCCGCGATAACCGACCAAGTGCGGAGCGAGCCGTCCGTGAGGATAGACTCGCCGCGCCGTCACATCGGTACGCAAGCCGGGGAATTGCTGCGGATGCGATTCGATCTCCGCGACCACTTCCAGTGGGACGTCTTCCAGCAAGACATGATAGTCCGACTGCTCCGGAATGCGCAGCGGCTGGCGCGGCTCGCGCGTCGGCGGAGTCGTCAGTTCTTTCACGACAACGCGCCAGCCGTGCCTTAAAAATTGCGACCCGTGGCCGATGGTGTCAGCGTCCGTGGTTTCCTGCGTTGCTTCTGCCGACGCTGCGGCGCCGGCGCTGTCAGCGTCGGCCACGGAGCGTGCTTCGATCGTGCGAAACATCCGTTCGACGCGTTGCTGAATGCGGCTTCGCCGTTCGGTCAGTGCGTCCGAGTTGTGATCGGTCAGCGCGGCCAGCGATTGCCACAAAGCCGTGCGTCGCGCGAGCACTTGTTCCTTCGCGGCGGCGATCTTCGTCTTGTCGTGGCGTTCGGATCGGCTCAGTCGCGACAACGCTTCTTCGCGCAACCATCCGTCATTCGGCGGGTCTTCGAGCCAGCGGTAATGCATGAGGACTCGAAACCGCTCTTCATCGAATGCCAGCACGGTCCCATCAGCCGAGAGGATTCGTCCCTGGCGACTCGGAATTGGCTCGAATGCGATGACCTCGTGATGCTCCTCGACCGCGAAATCGTCAGCCAACAGCCACTGCAACTGCACTAACCGTCCCGCGACCACAAGCAGCGGAAATCCCATCACGACGAACAACCAGAATAGTCGCACACCCGGCTCCGCATCGACATCCCACGCCGAGCGGTTGTTGCCGCCGGCATCCTTCGAGGCATAGATCGGGGTGGGTCGGTTTCGCATGCTTTATGCCCGGTGTCCTCTCCCGAACCCGCTCGCCGACGGGCCGAGGGGACCGGACAGAGGCAGAACGACTCGGCCAATGGACGTCAACAGGGCGCACACCGCCGTCCCATAAGCGGCCGAACCGGCGATCAGAAGGAGCGACCAATTCGTCACCGCAGGGCCGTCAGACAACAGGCTCGCGTGAAACTGCGACAGCAACTCCGCACTGGCGATCACGGCGAAGGTCCAAACGAGTCGTCCCACTCCGATTTGCGATCGCGATTCCGGCAGCAGCGGCAGCAGCAACGTCGAGGCCAAGGTCGCGGCGAGCATCTGTTGTCCGAGCACACCGGCCGACAGCCCGTCCGCCAGCAAGCCGATCAGCGCCACCCACGCGATGCCGCGCGCATCCGCGAACCACGCGACTGCGACCACCACCGGCAGCCACACCAACGGCAATCGACAACCACCGAGTGACAGCGAGTCGCCGCACGCCACTTGTGCCGCGAGCGCCAGATACGTCAGCAGGCCGATGAAGACGTGTGGCATAATTTTGGATTTGAGATTTCAAATTTGAGATTTCGCTCGTTCCCAAGCGGAGCTTGGGAACCAGGTGACCAAAAGTTTCAATTTGCCAGCCGCTTCGAGTTCACTCGCGGTCGCACGACAGAGACTTCTCTCACCGACTTGGCATCGACTGCCGGACGGACTGCGATTTCCCAGTGCGTCGCGCCGGGAACCAGCTCCGATCGGACGACCGTTCCGTAGTACAACGGCGTTTCAAAGCCGCCGGGTGATTCGAGGGAAAAGACTTCGTCACCTTCACTGACCGGCGCGGACGCTCGAATGAGCGTCAATCGACAATCATCTTTGCCACTGCCGATCAGAATTCCTTCCGCGCCGAAGGCCAAACCCTCGGATGTGACACGAGCTAAACGTGCTCGGCCGCGGAAGCGGCGGTCCGTGAGCGGCACCCAGGTGCTTGACCAGCGACCGACGTGCTGCAGCTTGCCGAGCACACACTGCCCCGCGAACACGGCCATATCGGGCGACAATCCCGCGTCTTCACCTTGATCGAGCAATTCCGCCGAGGAGTTGATGACGAGGGCTTCTTCCGTCAGCCCGTTGTTGCGACCTTGATTCAAGAGCAGACCTCGTCGCCACGCCGAGGCCAATTCCTCGCCGAGCACTCGCGCCTGTACGACCTGCGGCACAATCAGCGGCGGCGGATCGATTGGCCGATGTGTCGCGTCGTGCCGTTGCAGCGCGAGCAGGTTCGTCTCGCGAGTCTGTTGATGAGCCAGCCGCTCGCGCCGCAATTGCCGCTGCGTCTCGGTGAGTTCGGATCGAGTGGCCTCAAGCTGTTCGATCAAACTCTTCTCGTCGTCTCCGAGCAGCCGTTGTCGGATCGGTCGCGCCGTCGCCTGTTGCGCGTCGGTTGCGAGCTGAACTCCCGGCCGAAACCCGTCGCGTGCGGCCGATCGCAACCAGTCAGCGACGTTCGGCGGCGCAAAGCCGAGCGTGATCGCAGCGCAACAGCAGACTGCGGCGATCAGCTTCGCGGAAAAGGTCAGGCCAGAGGACATTGGTCTTTTCTCGTTCCCAAGTTCTCTTCGCTCATTCGCTCAGTCACTCGTTCTCAAGCTCCGCTTGGGAATGCCGTCTTCAGAAGCTCTGCTTCTCGGTCGT
Source organism: uncultured Planctomycetaceae bacterium (assembly GCA_964430385.1). Lineage (GTDB taxonomy): Bacteria > Planctomycetota > Planctomycetia > Planctomycetales > Planctomycetaceae > CAYSHJ01. Next base: position 4,347 of record CAYSHJ010001099.1, on the reverse strand, counting down.
GGAGTCACATTCGCGAAGCGGAGCCTCAGGGAGGGGTTCCCAAGCGGAGCTTGGGAACCAGCGGTCGACCAGCGGTGATCGGTGTTGTCAGGATTTGGTCAATCAGTCGTTCCCTGTATCGAGGCTCTCGCGCCACTGCGACAGATGATCGAGGCAGATCGCCGTGCCGCGCGCGACGGTCGTCAGTGGATCGTCGGCGACTCGCACCGGGATGCCGAGTTGTTCGTTCATCAACCGGTCGAGGCCGCGCAGCAACGCTCCGCCGCCGGTCAGGACTAGGCCGTGATCGACAATGTCGGCGACCAGTTCCGGCTTGCATTTCCCGATGACATTCTTGACGCAGTTGAGGATCGCCGTCACCGGCTCACGCAGGCTCTCGCGAATCTCCTCGCTGGTGACGACGGCTTTGCGAGGCACGCCGCTGATCGTGTCGAGGCCACGGACCTCCGTCGTCAGCTCTTGGTCCAGCGGGTACGCATTGCCGATTTCGAGTTTGACCTTCTCGGCTGTCTGCGAGCCGATGCGCAGCGAGAAATGCTGCTTGAGGTATTCGACAATCGCCTCATCGAGTTCATCGCCGGCCACGCGGATCGACTGGCTGACGACGATGTCTCCAAGGCTGAAGATCGCGACGTCGGTTGTGCCGCCGCCGATGTCGCAAACCATGCTGGCGATCGGTTCGGAGATCGGCAGTCCCGCTCCGATGCCGGCGGCTTTGGATTCTTCGATGAGATAAACGCGACCGGCACCGGCTCGTTCGGCGCTGTTGAAGACGGCTCGCTTCTCGACTGGCGTGATGCCGCCGGGGACGGCGATGATGACTCGCGGCCGCAATCCGCGCATCTGGCGGCTGGCCTTTTGAATGAAGTAACGGAGCATCGCCTCGCACAACTCGAAGTCGGTGATGACTCCGTCTTGGAGCGGCCTGACGGCCGTGATCGAATCGGGCGTGCGGCCAAGCATCTGCTTCGCCAGCTTGCCGACGGCGGTCCCTTTACCGAGCACTCGCCGCGTCCCCTTTTCGAGCGCGACGACGGACGGCTCGTTCAACACGATCCCTTCGCCTTGAACGGACACCAGCGTGTTTGCCGTACCGAGGTCGATCGCCAAATCGGGACAGAATAAGCGACGCAGTTGATGGAGCATTGGTCTTCCGTGACCGTTAGAATCTCTCAACGCCAAGTGAGGGGCGGGGTTGTAGTCGTCTCGCCCGGGCCCGACAAGGGGGGTTTGCTCCCCCGGAGTATCCGGGTGCATCACAGGAATTCCTCCTTTGGAGAAGAACGAGGTCGTTGCCGGAGCCGTGCAGTTGGTCGAGATCGGAAACTGTTTGCCGACCTCGCGGCAGGCCCGAGTCGATCTCCGCTTCGGGTTAGTGTGCGTGTCTCCCAAATGTGTCAGACTTCGCCGTGCGAGGTATCGTTAGTACCGGCTGGAAGGTGCTTGTCTGCCGTACGCGAAGACAACGCTGTCTTACGTCGAGGACCGAAGCCCGTGAAAACGGAATTGGCATGGCATCCGACATCGCTTGCCCGGCATTCCATCCCATTGGATCGGGCATTTGGAGAGGGCTGTTTGCAGTTCGGCGATGCCGGCGGCGGTGGCTTTGGTGCGGCGTAGGTCGAGGGATTCCAGGTTCGTCAGGCCGGCGAGGTGCTTGATCCCGGAGTCGGTCAGTCCACTGCCGGCCAGCGACAGGTCGATGCTCTCCAGCCGGTCGAATTAAGTGAAATCAAGCGTCGCGATCTGAACATGCTGCTCAGGGCGGGATTCTGACTTGGTCGCGTTGCCACAGTCGTAACGCAACCAGAGTCGCCGAGTCACGGAGTGACTTTTGACGGTAGCCGTGGGTTTCAACCCACGGATTCGGATGACGCGATAATCTTTTCGTCGCGGAGCGACGATTGAACGCGTGGTGTGCCAGCACACATGAAATGGGTCGTTCGCGCGACGTGGTTTCAATCATCGCTCTGCGACCGAGGCAAAAACGGAAGTGCGACCGGTAAGGTGTGTGCAACAACTCGGAACACTCCCACGAATTGTGGAGTTCTCCCGGTACGTTCAGCGTTGCTGCGGAGGTTGTCCCAAGTGTCGTTGAAAAGTAGGCGGTCGTCACCGTGCGTTGGCGCGGCGGCGGGACGCAGGTAATCGAGCCGCGCGGTGACCGCACTGTACTTCCCAAGATTCAGCTTCGCACCGCGTAGCGTAGCTTGGCGGGCGATGAACGAGGATTCGCTCGCTGTTCGGCGGGCGAGGGGCGGAGGACTTCGGGGGAGATCGAAGCGTACACGGCGTCTCGTAGCCCCTGCTTGAACGCCAGCTTCACGCGGCGGTCTTCGCCGGAATGAAACGACAGGATGGCGACACGGCCACCGGGCTTCAGGCACGAAGGCAGGTTTCGCAGAAATGTGTCGAGTGCTCCGAACTCGTCATTCACTGCGATCCGCAAGGCTTGAAACACGCGGCGTAGCATGTCGTCCGCGGTTTCGGTCGAGATGTGTCGCGTGCGTGCGAACGTCGAGCGGATCACCTCGGCTAAGGCTCGGGTGGTCGTCAGTGGCTGGCGAGCGTATGAGTTCAGAATCGCTTTCGCGATCTCAGATGCGCGGGGTTCGTCGGCATTCTCGTCGAGCAATCGCGCCAGCTCCACAGCGTTCAACTTCGACAACAACGCCGCGGCCGACAACCCGTGCATGGGATTCATCCGCATGTCGAGCGGACCATCGGACTTGAACGTGAACCCGCGCGACGGATCATCGATCTGCATCGACGAGAGGCCGAGGTCAGCCAGCAGCACGTCGACCCCTTCCGGTGCTTCGGTCACGAGGAACTGCGCGATGCCCGCGTAGTTCATTCGTCGGACAATCAACGCCTCGGCGGCAAAGCCGAGCGCCCGCAGCCGTGCTTCGGTCTTGGGCAGTTCGATCGGGTCAACATCGACAGCGAGCAGCCGGCCTCCCGGTTGCACGGCGGCCAGCAACTCACGCGAGTGTCCGCCGTAACCCAAGGTGCAATCGACCGCTGTCTCTCCCGGTTGCGGCGCGAGCACGTCCAGGATCTCGCGGACCATGATCGGTCGGTGAGTTCCCGCCGGCGTCTTGCCGCTGGCGATCACCTTGGCGACGTCGACGGCGTAACGCTCGGCGTCGTGTTCTTTGTACTTGTCGCCGAACTGCCGCGGATGCGTGCCGCGATAGCGACGTCGACGCTGCGGCTTCTCGGGAACGTGATCCGTCATCACTGGTTTCTCATTCGACGCTTATCATGTCCTCTTTTTGTGTCTTTGTGCGGCGCCGGACGAGCGAACGTCGGCTGGCCAAGTGACGAGTTGCCCCGTCTTACCCATTCGTCCGCGCGAGGTCGCGCAAGAAGTCGAGCACGTCGTCCAGTTCATCGACCTGCCGGCCGCGGACTCGGCCATGGCTGTCGCACTTTTCGAGCAGCATCAATTGGTCGAAGTCCGGCGACTCGCGCAAGCGATGCTTCGCGCGGAAGCCGAGCGTACCGTCGGCGAGTTGGTGCGCCTGCATGTGATGCTCGATGAACCACGCGGTGCGTGGCGTGATGAATTCGCCCAGCGCATCGAGTGCCGCCGGCACGTGGTCGTCGGCGTCGATTCCCTTGCCGACATCGTGCAGCAGCGCCGCCAGCAAGAACTCTTCGTCGTACGGCAATTCGTCGCGAGCCAATTCGAAGACTTGAAGGCTGTGATACAGCACGTCTCCTTCGGGATGATGCTTCTTCGACTGGTCGACTCCTTCCAGCGGCAGCAGCAGCGAGCGATACACCTGAAAACGATCGACCTTGCTTTCGGCGTCGAGCACTTCGGCGTCGAGCGAGATGTCTGGGTACTCACGTCGCAAGAGTTCTTCCAGTTCCGCAATCGTGGCGCGTTCAATCGCCTTGCCGGTGATCGAACTCTTGAAGACGTACGCCGTCTTCTCCGCCGGGTAGACGGTCAGTTCGATGTCGAAGCGGTCGCGAATGTGAATGTGCGTGAAGACCCGCTCCTCGCCGTGTTTGCTGACCCGCTTCTGCTCGACGTCGAAGATCATGCCTTCTTGGTCGAGGACTCGCGCGATGGACTCGGCCGTCGTCGTGAAGACGTGAAGGTCGATGTCCGACCCGTGCCGTACGTGACCGGTCAGCGTGCTGCCGATCAGCTTCGGCTTGAACGCGCTCAAAAGCCGCATGATGCGCAACGCTTCGATACGCATCTCGCGGAGGTTGTCGAACCGCCGGTTTCCCTCGAACAGGAACGCGAAGCGTTGGATCTCGTCGCGGATTTCGGCGTTGCTCGGCAGGTCGGACGGTTTGACCCAACCTTGGCAGATCGCCCGAGCCGCC
>CAYSHJ010001098.1:0-6312 GCA_964430385.1 uncultured Planctomycetaceae bacterium | reverse complement strand
GGCTCGGGGGGTTCGTAGGGCAACGACTTGAGGAACTCGACCAAGTCATCCACTTGCCGCGCGGTGAGGTGGCTCGTTTTACCGTGGCGGTCGGCGGGATTACAGGTCGTCAGCACATCGCGGAGCGTCGTGGCCGAGCCATCGTGCAGATAGGGAGCGGTGCGGTAGATGCCCAGCAATACGGGCGTGTCATACTCGGTTCCCATTTTCTCGGAGCGGTCGCTGCGCCCCGTGCCGACATCGTGACGAAGAATGTTTTCACGTGGTGTCGAGTCGGTGAAGAACGGGCCGGAGTGGCACTTTGCGCAATCGATCTCGGACGACAGAAACAACTCGCGGCCGCGCTCCGCCGACTCGCTCAGTCCGGATTTCGCATGCGGACTGAGCGGCACGGTGTGCGAGTTCGTGTACGCGGCGAGTGCATCGAGCTCAGCCGAGCGGCCTTTGTTCGGCGGGCCGAGCGATTCGGCGACGGCACCATGGATCAAGCCGCGACCTTGCATTAGCTGGCCGCGGATCGTGTGCTCGAAGTCTTGCGTCTCATCGCGATCGGCGGACCAATGTTGCGGGTGAGTCCACGCCAGGCCGACCAACGACGGCGTGTTTCGCAAGCCTTCGGGATTGTGCCACGTCCGGCCGTCGGCATGGCTGTCGGGGTGACAACTGGAGCAGGCGATCCAACGCCGCGAGGCCATCGGCATCAACGCCGAATAAAACAATTGCTTGCCGAGCAGAATCTCGTCGCCCAGCGGATTGTCTGTCACTCGCACGGCGGCGACGCGCGAGGATCGTTCGACATCGTAAGCCACGACCTCGAAATCGAGCGCGTTGTAAACGAAGATGCGTTGGCCGTCGTTGGAGAACTTCACGGCTCGCGGGTTGCGGCCGATGTTGTTCATGTGCCTCAACGGAGACAGCTCGCGGTAGTTATCGTCGAGCACGTCGATCAGGAATGCATCGTCCGTGCCCCCGAAGATCACGACCGCTCGCCGGCCGTCTGGGCTGAGCGCGACTTCCCACGGATTGGACGTCACTAGGTTGCCAATGAACGAGTCCATCGGGATGCGTTTGCGCGGCTGCGCTCGCGATTCTTTCGTCGCCGGTACAGCACCGGTCGGCAGGTCGATCACGCTGATGTATGGAAAGATCGAACCTTCGCCATGCGCGGCGGTGATCTTAGATCGCTGATGCGGAACGTAGGCCTTCGGGCGAGTCGGATGCACGACGATTTGCCGCGCGAGGTTGTCGGACGACGTCGCGGACGAGGTTCCGATCTCGGTTCCCGAGGCTAACTCGATCAACCGGACCGTGCTCGTCAAATATTCGGTGACGAGTGCGATTCGCTCATCCGCCGACAACGCAAGTCCGCGCGGAAACGATCCGGCAACGAACTCGCGGACGACGCGGCGGCTCTGCGGATCGATCTCGACGATCCGGCCGGGGTACTCGAGCGTCGCCCACAAACGCGAACCGTCACGATTCGAGACAAGGCCATAAGGTTCGTCGAACACGTCGCAACGACCGACGACTTCGCCGCGATCGGCGTCGACGAAAACGATCTGATCGTCGGCATAAACCGCAACCGCCAGGACACGACTGGCGCCAAGGAACGTCACCCCTTCCGGCTGATGTCCGACCGCCACCTCGAACCGCTTCTGCAATAATTCGGTGTCGACGATCGTGACGGAACCGCTGTCTCGGTTCGAGCAGACAAGCAGACGACCGTCCGTCGAAAGATCCATCAGGCTATTCGCTGGTCCGGCGAGCGCGGGACCGGCGGCGGCCACGAGCATCCACAAGGCCAGGCACCACGCGCGCGACGAAATCGACTGCATGAGAACCTCGTGTGAGAGAAATGACGATTCCTGTGGAACGGGCGCGATTATCCGGTGACACGGGCACTGGTTCAAGCGGCCACCTAAGTCTCTGCCAGTTCCTGAGGGTCGGAGTTCGTGGATTCCGCCCCCTTGTTCGTGGCCGCGGCGACGACCTCGGAGAGTGGAGCATCGTCACGGCTGAGGCTGTGAAGCACTTTGGCCAGCGTGAGAATCGCGTCCGCCGTCGGCGACGTGTCGCGCAGCCAAACACGGCCGCTGGCTCCGCCACCGCAGATCACCGTCTCGCTGCGCAAAGTTTGCCACAGATCGGATTGAGTCCAACCACCCAGCCAACAGCGAGCACCCATCGACGCCACCAACGGCTGTAGTCGCTCGCGCGCGGCATTCTCGAGAACCATGGCACCGTTCGGTTGTTCGGCCAGCAACGCGTCCGCGATCACGCAGAGCAATTCGTTTGGCTCCAACAACTGACCTCGCTCATCGAGCACTGCGACGTTGATGCCGTCATCGTCGATGAGCAATCCGAAGTCCGCTGACTGCGACAAGACCACTTCACGAAGTCGAGCAACATCCGCATCATCACTTCGCAGCACGTCGCGCAGCCGCTGCGGAATCTCGACCCACTGCAGTGCGACCGGCAGTTTTTCAAACAACGTGTCGAGCGTTCGCCGGACTAGCCGCACGGGACAGCCCACCGCAACCTTCAACGGTCGCAACGCGTGAAAATGCTTCCAAAGCCCCGCCAAGTACGGCACCGACACCGGAAACACGCGCTGCGTGCCGCCTTGTCGCAGCGGCCGGGCCACACGGCGCGAGAGTCGCTCCGCCAAATCATCCAAACTCAGCACGCGAGCTGACGCTTTGGAATCGTCGGCGTTCGCCAATCGTCGACCGGCTGCCGACAGCGGTCTCGCTCCCTTGCCGACAAAGTCCAAGCCTGTCCACGCCGGCTCGCCGCCATGCCCAGAAATCAGGATCCCACCCGCCGCCTGCAAGTGACCCACCGCGAATCGAAAACATGGCACCGTCGTGAGACCGATATCGACAATCTGGCAACTCATCCGCCGCAACGCCGCAGCGACTCCCGCTACCAAATCCGGCGACGACGGCCGTTCGTCAAAGCCAACCACGACGACCGGACCAACACGCCGCGCGGGACGTTTCGAGTTCGCGTCTCGCAATTCGCCGCGACCACTCAGCGGGATCGACTCCCACAACAAACTCGCAAACGCCGCCGCCAACTCCGCCGCCTTGTGCCGCGTCAACTCGTTCAAGTACACACCCCGCACGCCTTCGAGTGTGAACAATGAACGCTGCTCGCGGTGCTGCGGCGTTGAATCCGTTTCTTCAAAGTGAGGTCGCGGAAGCTGACCGGTCTCATGCCGGTGAGCACACTCCCGGCATTTCGGATAGAACGCCGCCAACCGCGACAAATGCACAGCCCGTGAAATGGAATGCATCTCACCCGGGCAGGTGTATCGAGGTTCGACTGTGGGCAGCAGAGTGAAAGACATACGGCAGGGATGAGGGTTTTAGGATTCGGGTCGATACCGCACGTGGCCGCGTCTGACACTCACCCGAAGCGTCAGAGAGGGACTTTTACCTCAGGCCTCGCTTACACTTCGGCTCAACTGCGTTAACGCTGGGAATTTCCATTTTTCAATTCCCTATTTTCAATGCTGTCTTCGCGGACAACAGACCATAGGCCAGCCGAGCAAAACGGGTCAAGAACGGGTCGAACGGATGCATGCCACGGAATTTCTGAAGGAACCAAACCAGCAGGAACTCGGAACAATCGTTGTTCTGTCGGGCGACGAGCATTCTCTGAAGCTGGAGGCGATCGCCGCGCTGACGTCGCTGGTATGCGGCGACGACAACGATGCATCCGTTACGAGATTCGACGGTCAGGAGATTGATCTCAAAACCGTCCGTGACGAACTGCTGACGATTTCGATGTGGGGTGACAGACGCTTGGTCATTGTCGAAGCGGCTGACGACTTCGTGTCGAATAATCGCGAGGCACTCGAACGTTACCTCGACAAACCCGCCAAAAAGTCGCTGCTTGTGCTCGACAGCATGTCCTTTCCGAAAACCACGCGACTGTACAAATCGGTCGCCAAGTTGGGACTGCTGCTCGAATGCACGGCATTGAAGGGAGCCGAACTCACCCGCTGGATTCAGTCCAGGGCCAAAAGTCGTTTCGGCAAGCAGGTCACTCGCGACGCGGCAATGCTGCTGCCGGAACTGGCCGGAAATCATCTCGGCTTGCTGGAGCAAGAACTCGACAAGCTGGCGGCCTATTCCGGCGACCGGCCGCAGATCGACGCCGAGGACGTCCGCAAGATCGTCGGTGGCTGGAAGGCCGAGACGACCTGGAAAATGCTCGACGCACTCCTTGCCGGTCAGCTTCCGTTCGCGTTGTCGAATTTGGATAAACTACTGGCTGCTGGTGAGGCCGCGCCCAGAATACTCGGCGGGATCGTCTTTGTTTTCCGCAAACTGGCAATTGCCACCGAACTGGCTCGGGAAGTCCAGCCTCTTCCCGTAGCACTCCAACAAGCGGGCGTCTTCCCGCAAAACATTTCCGCCGCCGCAGCCTATCTCCGCCACATTGGCCGCTCGCAAGCCGAGCAGATTCTGAATTGGCTGATGGAGATGGACCTTAACCTCAAAGGTGCGGCACGCACGTCGGATCGACTGTTGCTGGAGCAACTCTTCGTTCAACTAAGCGGCAGGCTGGAGAGATGAGGATCCGCTCGCGCTTGTGTTCCCTCCCGTGAGGTATCACAAGATTCACAACAGCTCCAGACTGTCCACGATGGAGTCGCTGGTCGAGCCCAATTTCCCGAACAAGATTTTGAGCTGTTGTCTTTGGCTCGCGACCAACGCCGTTCGTTCTTTTTTCTGCACCGTTCTGGGCCGGTGCGTGAGTTGGTTGTTGATGATGATCCAGTATCTGACCTTCGGCAGCGGCCAATCTGGGTGTTTCTGTCTCCACCGCGACATGAAACCTTCTCACCGACAAATTGCGTGTTGACTGTCCATCGGATATCCCGCTCCAACCCTGGAATAGTCGCGAACGACGAATTCGATGGCAACTCGTCAGGAATCCAGCGACGTGGCGCTTCGGGCAGCGGCAGCTTGCCGGCTTTGTGCTTCAGCGTGATTTCCCAAATGCTGGCATCGCTGAGAAACAATTCGTTTTGCTCGTCATCCAGTGTAACTGTCGCCGCCTGAGACAACCGCGATGGCTCCGTGGTCAACCACAGAAAGACGCACGTTTCGAGCAGCAATCTCACAGCCCCCACTCCTTGAGTTCGTCGTCAGCAAGCGGCGCGAAGGCTTGATCGGGAATCTGAAACGGAGCACCGCGCAGCTCACCCACTTTCGGCCGTCGCCGATCCGGCGAGTCTGCAATCCGCACTAAGCGCGCGATCGGCTTCTCACCGCGCGCGATGATGACTTCGGCACCCGCCTCGACTTCATCAAGAACCTGCGGTAGTTCCGTCCGGGCTTGCTCGATGGTGATTGTTCGCATGAATTGTCTCCTTCAGATCATTCGTTTCGGCGGCAGTCTAGCCTGACTTCGTCGTGGGAACGAAGAGCAATGCAATGGCCCAACTTCAACGTGGTAGGTTCGTCCGTCGCCAGAGTTTGCGGATTAATTTGTCGATTCTGATTTACACGGGCTGGCGAACGGAGTCGAAGTTCGGAAAAGTCCGCTTGCGAGATTTCCGTCCGGTTCGCAAGATAAGTGCGCATTGAGCCACCTTTTCAGGAGCACCGACATGATCCGCGTCACTGGTCGCTACCACAAGCAGTCCGTCGAACTCGACGCACCACTGAGCTTGTCCGACGGGACGGTCGTCGAAGTGGTGGTCCGAGTGAAAGCCGATCCGTCCGCAATCGAGCGTGACGAATTCGCCGACCTCGGCATGACGCGCCTGGAGGAGGAATGGGACAATCCCGAAGACGCGATCTACGACGATTGGAAGAAGCTCTATGGCCTATGAACCGGACGACGTTGTCTTCTTACCGTTTCCGTATCGCGATCAGTTGGCGGAAAGTGTCCGACCAGCCGTGATCATTTCTCGGACTGAATTCAATCAACAGGGCGATGTGATTGTTGCCGCCGTGACGACGCATCCCGCTCGAATATCGACCGATGTCACATTACTGGACTGGAAAGCCGCGAAGCTGGTGAAGCCCTCGACCGTGCGAATGCTAATTGCGACGGTCGCCGATGTTCGCATCGTCCATCATGTCGGCCATCTTTCCGATCGCGATTGGGCTGCGGTTCAACAGCAGCTCGCGAATGTCATCGACAGCGGACTTTGAGAGTCAGCCATCGTTCGCTGGTTAGGTTGCGGAGCCAATCTCTGTGAGCGTGCGGAGGAGTGGCGTTGGGGAAGTCTGTGGTGCCGACTGAAGGGGACGCCGGAACAGAAATCGTTGCTCAGCGACTGGCCAGTTC
>CAYSHJ010001097.1:0-2051 GCA_964430385.1 uncultured Planctomycetaceae bacterium | reverse complement strand
ATCCTGTTCCTGTTTCTGCTCAACTTCCGCACGACGTTTATCACGCTGACCGCGATTCCGCTGTCGTTGGTCATCACGACGCTCGTGTTTCGCATCATTGGACAACTCACGGGGACGCAACTCTCGATCAATGTCATGACGCTGGGTGGCATCGCCGTCGCGATGGGCGAGCTAGTGGATGACGCGATTGTCGACGTCGAAAACATTTTCCGCCGGCTCAAGGAAAGTAATCTTCGATTTTCGATTGATGATTTGCGATTGAAAGGCAACGACAGCACGGTGCATGATGCAGCCTCTTCTGCGGTTACAATCGAAAATCAAAAATCAAAAATCAAAAATCGCAACCTCCAGGTTGTCTACGAAGCCAGCAAGGAGATCCGCAGTGCGATCGTGTTCGGCACGGCGGTCGTGATTCTGGTGTTCCTGCCGCTGTTCGCACTTTCCGGCGTCGAAGGTCGATTGTTCGCCCCGCTGGGTGTGGCCTACATCGTGTCGATTCTGGCGTCGCTGGTCGTGTCGCTGACGGTGACTCCGGTGTTGTCGTACTACTTCTTGCCTCAGTCGAAGGCGACACACGCGGCACATGACGGGTTGTTGCTGCGATTTTTGAAATGGGGAGCGACTTATCTGATCCGTTTTAGCATGGCCCGGTCGGCGTGGCTGCTGCTTGTGACGTGGGTCATGGTGGGCTTCGCCGCGTGGGAGCTGGCTCACCTGGGCCGCAACTTCCTGCCTCAGTTCGACGATGGAAGCATTCAGGTCAGCGTGACGCTGCCGCCGGGTTCATCGTTGCAAGCGTCCAATCAGGCGTCGGGAATCATCGACGCGAAGTTCCGCTCGATGCAGAAGTCGGAGAAGAACCCGGACGGCGAGATCATCCATTTCGTCCGCCGCACCGGCCGAGCCGAAATGGACGAACACGCCGCCCCCGTCAACGCCGGCGAATACATCCTGAGCATGAACCCGGAGAGTGGCCGGCATCGCGAAGAGATCATCGGCGAACTCTTGGAGCAGCTCCGCGACGAAGTTCCCGGCGTGGACATCGAGGTCGAACAACCGCTCGCGCATCTCATCAGTCACATGGTCTCTGGCGTGTATGCTCAAATCGCGATCAAGATCGTCGGCGATGACCTCGACACGTTGCAGCAACTTTCCGAGCGAGTGAAAGCCACGATTCAGAACGTCTCCGGCGTCACACCCCCCGTCGTCGAACCGATCCGTCAAACGGAAGAATTACACATTCGGCTGCGGCCGAACGACTTGGCGTTTCACGGACTGACACGAGCCTATGTCGCAAACATCCTGCAAACGGCCTTGCAGGGCGAGGTCGTCTCGCAAGTGCTGGAAGGCCAGCGGCGGTTCGACTTGCTCGTGCGGTTGGAAGAGAGCTACCGCACCGACTACGCGAATCTTGGCCGGCTGCGGATTGACCTGCCCAATAATCGTGGTCAGATCGAGCTCCGCGAACTCGCGGACATCGGCGAAGGGACTGGCCCGAACTCGATCAATCGCGAGAACGCTCGCCGCCGCATCGTCATTCGCTGCAACACGCAGGACCGGGACTTGGCGAGCACCGTCGCGGAAATCCAGCAGCGAGTTTCCAGCCAGATCACTCTTCCCGAAGGCTATTTCATCGAATACGGCGGCCAGTTCGAGAGCCAACAGCGTGCGACGACCTTGATTGTGATGCTCGCCGCAGTATCGGTCGTCGGCATGTTCCTCGTCCTGATGATCCTGTACCCATCAGTGCGGATCGTCTTGCAGATACTCAACGCCCTGCCGACCGCATTCATCGGCGGAGTGTTGGCGCTGGTGCTCACGAAGCAATCGCTGACGGTCGCCAGTCTCGTGGGCTTTATCTCGCTCGGCGGAATCGCGGTCCGCAACGGCATTTTGCTGGTCACGCACTACTTCCACTTGATGAAGGAAGAGGGCGAAGGCTTCACCCCGCAGATGGTCATTCGCGGCAGCTTGGAACGCCTCGCTCCCGTCTTGATGACCGCGCTGACCGCCGGCATCGGCCTCGTGCCGCTGGTTCTCGGCGGCCAAGA
>CAYSHJ010001096.1:0-3737 GCA_964430385.1 uncultured Planctomycetaceae bacterium | reverse complement strand
GTCTTGGAAGTCCGTGCCTGGATTAAACGAGAAGCTCCCGTCACCGTTGTTGGTCACCGCGCCTTCGCCTGCGGCCAACGCGCTCGTGATATCGTAGGTCAGCGAGGCCGGATCATCGTCGCTGTCGACGTCGGCGGCGACGAAGCCCATCATGACAGCCGCGCCGTCTTCGTCCGCCGTTACCGCCACGTCCTGAGCCGTCGGGTTGTCATTCACTCCCGTCATCGTGATCGTCACCGTGGCCATGTTGCTGACCGCGGTGTGCGAATCCGTGGCCGTGTAGCTGAAGCTCACCACGCGGGTCTCGCCCTCCGCTAAGTCTTGGAAGTCGGTGCCTGGATCAAAACTGAACGTCCCGTCATTGTTGTTGGTCACCGAGCCTTCGCCCGCGCCCAATACGCTCGTGATCTCGTAGGTCAGCGAGGCCGGATTGTCGTCGCTGTCGATGTCGTCGCCGACGAAGTTCATCGTCACGGCGGCGCCGTTTTCAACCACCGCCAAGGCCACGTCTCGAGCCGTCGGGTAATTGTTCACCACGAGGGCCACGTCGTTCCCGTCACCGCCCACGTAAGTGATCGTCGCGGTCAAGCCACTCCCCAGGAAATCTGAGCTGAAGGTGTCGCCTTCGGTTAGTCCGTTGAAGCCCGCCAAGCCCGCACCGAGGCTGACGGCGTCTCCCGAACCATCCGTGTCGTTGCTGATGATCACGAAATGATCGCCGGCGGACGGCATGAATCCACCGAACGACGCAACGCTGAGCGTGGCGGTGTCGCTGATTGTCACCGACCCGGTCACGTTGAGTTGATCGTGGTCGGTTGCCGGTGACGTGCCGCCGATCTCGACATTGAAGTTCGAGCCGCCGGTGAAATCGACGGAGCCCGAGTTCAAGACACCGGGACTGGTACCTGGCGCGACTGAGCCGCCGTCGTTGACTTGCAAAACGCCGGACACAGTGCCGATACCGCCCAGAGTACCGCCGGAGTTGACAGTCACTTCGGTCCCATCGGCGATCGAGCCATCGACCAGAAGCGTGCCCGCGTTGATGGTCGTCGTGCCCGTGTAGGTGTTCGTGCCGCTCAGGGTTTGCGTCCCAGCACCGGACTTCGCAAGCGCTACGGTTCCCGCACCGTCTTGGATTTTGCCGGAGAAAGTGGCCGTGCCTCCATTATTGCCGAGTGTCAATCGCGCCCCGACCAAGCCACTGTTCACGGTGCCGGTACCTGCCAGGGCATCGAACATTTCCGCATTGCCGTTCAGGTCGAGCACGGAAGGGGATGTGACCGTGACGTCAGAGTTGTCGCCAATCAGATCGGACGCACTCAGTTGGAACGTACCGCTCTCCAGATTGATCGTGCCGGTCCCGGCGGTGATCCCGGCAGCGGCCACCGACACGGACCCGGTGGTACTGAGGAATTGATCGTTGTCGCCAGACGAGGAATCGGTTGTCAAATTGGCGACCGACATTTCGAGCGAATTGCCGGAGGCGCCAATTGCGCCCGAGGAGGTGATATTGAGCGTACCCGCACCGGCGATCGTCACATCCGTGCCCGTCGTTCCGCTGGTCACCGCTCCGGTGTTCAGGGTCAGGGTCTTGTCACTGGGCAAGGTCAAGCCGGTGAAAAGCGTCGCGGCACCTCCTTGAATCGTCAGATTGAAACCCTCGAGCGCAAGGTTGGTCACCGTGTCGATGCTGATCGCGCCGCTCGACGTGTTGCCGACCGTGACGGTCCCTGTCGAGGTGATTCTTGTGGTCAATTCCGTATCAGTGAGGTTGAAGGATCCTGCCGCGCCGCCAATGCCGATTGTGCTCGCGGGGGAAGAGTTCAAGAACGAGATATTCCCGGCCGAGGCGTTGATTGTCCCGGACAGGGCGATGTCCGACGCAGTGATCGCGACTGCTCCGCCAGCAGTCGTGATCGCAATGAAGGGATGGCTCGAAATGAAGGCAGCGAGACCCGCGTCAATGGTGAGGGATCCGCCGTTGGTGATGATGTCGGCACTGGCATTGCTCAACGTGACGCCATTGGCCGAATTGATCACAACGCTGAGTTGACCGGTGCTCGGGTCGAGTTTCGTGCTCACCCGAATTCTGTTATCGTCAAGAGTGAACAGATCATCCACATTGAACGTCAGCGTGGCATCGCCGCCGTGATCCTTAACGATGTTCTCCGTAATAGTGAGGGTTCCGGTGTTGGCACCGGTGCTGGCCGTGTTGATGACGACACTGATTCCCGCATTGAGATCGTTTTCAATCGAATCCCGATCCACGTTCGCTTCCGCGGCGCCCGCTGTCGGTGTGAAAACTCCGCCAACGTATGTGCCGCCGTGCGTATTACTGGTTGTGACCGTGACATTCGTGGCCAGCAGCGCGCGGTTTTCCAAACTCTCGACGCACTCAAACAGTCGCCCCTGCCCCGCGTCTGAGGCGTGCAGGCCGATCAGTTTACTGACGTGCCCGCGAGCCATGCGACTGCGGCTCACGCCATTTCTCGAACGACGTTGGGATCGGCAGTTTGTCCACATCGATTTCAGCCAGGTGTTCAATAACATGTCGTTCTCCAAGTTGAGTTTCTGGAACATTGTGTTTCGAAAGTTAAACAGTGATCATTCATCCGGACTGCATTTGTTTCTTCGCTTCGCACTGGCGAGCAGCTTGGCCGGAACGGCAGAAACGATTCAGGCTTCGGGCCTTAAGAATGTCTCAGTGGGGTTGGTTGACGTCGTGTCGATCGTGGCCGAAGAGGCATTGCTAATCAGTCGGGATGTCTCTCAGGCAAACCGCGTGCCTCAAATTGTGCTGCTGGCTGAGGCAAACTCATTTCTCCACGGAGCAGTTGATTCCCCGCAGATTTTGATCGTTGACTGCCCCGGCAGTGGTGATAGGTAATAGCTCACGGCGTCAGCCGTGGGTTTTGCGATCACGCGAAATAGCAAAGCCCCGCCGGGGCGACAGAGTCGTTGACATCGACTCTTTCGCCCCGACAGGGCTTCGGTTGCTTTGTAGGGATCCGACTTAGACCAGCAATGCGTCGAAGTTCAGAAACTTGAAGGTCTCGTTGATCTCGCTGAGCATGCCAGAGATCGAGTCAGCGGGGTCGCGAGTGATGCCGTTACCGCCACCGGCGAGGCGATCGACGCCCAGACCACCCACGATACAGTCAGCGCCGGCTTCGCCAAGGATCAGATCGTTTCCGTTGCCGCCCAGCAACGTGTCGTTGCCGGCACCTCCCAGAATCGTGTCGTTGCCAGTCTCGCTCGGATCCCCGTCGCCTTCGATGATGTCGTTGCCAGTGCCGCCGCGGAGGTAATCGTGGCCTGCTTGTCCCAAAAGTTTGTCGTTCCCCGCTTCGCCATCGATGGTGTCGTTGCCGATGCCGCCGTAGATCAAGTCGTTCCCGTCGCCACCCAGAATCTTGTCTATACCGTCACGGCCGTTGAGCGTGTCGTTCCCCACTCCACCGTAGATTCGATCGTCTCCGGTGCTACCGGTGATCGAATCGTTGCCGTCGCAGCCGTACACAGTCGACCTGAGACTGATCGCACTGAGATCCAATTTGTCGTCGCCCGCAGACAACGTCGCGAACAGGCCGGAGACTGTTGAAAACGGAATCTGGACCGAGCCCGTGAACGGAGCACCGTTCAATGTCAGATCGTTCGACTTCGAGCGGATGATGTACTGAGTGCCCGAGGCGTTTCGAAGGATCGTAATGTCATTGGCCGTGCCAACCACGTCCACC
>CAYSHJ010001095.1:0-5455 GCA_964430385.1 uncultured Planctomycetaceae bacterium | reverse complement strand
GCGAAACCGACGAGTTCGGCCATCGAGCCGTCAAAGACATCGTCACCGCCAACGACTTCCAAGCGACTCTGCTCAACCGCTTCGGCCTCGACCACAGCCAGCTCAGCTACATCCACAACGGCCAAGAGCAACAGCTCACGGCGAGGCGGCCGTGTCGCGTCGTGAACGAGATCTTGGCCTGAGCAACGGCGGACAATCGGAACGGTCGGTCGTGACGACCCGGCAGTTTTTTGCCATCAAACCTTGTTGATTTGTCCGATATGGAGAATAATCCTCGCGGAAGTTCGGCTGCGACGGGGGTTATTGATCATTGATCCCGAGTGCGTCGTGCCGCCATCCCTCAAACCTCAGAAGGAGTCCGACGATGTTGACGATTCTTGGCGAGCGACAGCGGCATTGTGATGCGGTTTCTCGACGATCGTTTCTTCAGATCGGTACTCTGGGCTTTGGCGGTCTGACGCTGGCGGATCTGTTGCGGATGGAAGCTCATGCGGCGGTGAAGCCGAGCAAGAAGTCGATCATCAACATCTTTTTGAGCGGCGGGCCAACGCATCTGGACACGTTCGATCTCAAGCCGAACGCACCGTCCGAAATCCGAGGCGAGTTCCGGCCGATCGCCACCAACGTCCCCGGCTTCGAGATCTCCGAACACCTGCCGAAGCTCGCCACGCTGGCCGACAAGTTTTCGGTCATTCGCTCGCTCACCGGCGTCAGCGAGGAGCACACAAACACTCAATCCGACACCGGCTGGTCGGTCAACGCGCTGCGGACGATCGGCGGACGACCGAGCATCGGGGCGGTGATGTCGAAGCTGTTCGGTCCCGCTCAATTGTCGCCGCACGGCACTGCGCCGACGTTCGTTGATCTGACGCATACGTCGACCCCCGGATTCCTTGGCCAAGTGCATGGGGCTTTCGTTCCAGATGGCATCGGCCGACAGAATCTCACGCTCAACAATCAGGTCAATCTGCAACGCCTCGATGATCGCAAGGCCTTGCTCAGCGGGCTCAACCGCGTCCGCGGAGCTGTCGACTCGCGCGGCATGATGAACGCGCTCGACAGCTTCACCGAAAGAGCGGTCGGGCTGATCACGTCGGGCAAAATCGCGAAAGCACTCGACCTGCGACACGAAGACCCGCGCATTCTGGCGAAGTACGGCATCGAAAAAGACCAGCAGAATCAACGCATGATTCTCGCGCGCCGACTGATTCAGTCGGGAGCACGCTGCGTCACGTTTTCGTGGGGCGGCTGGGACACGCACGGCAACAATTTCGGACACCTCAAGACGCAGTTGCCGAATCTCGACAACGGCTTGAGCGCGTTGATCGAAGACCTCGACGCCCACGGGTTGCTCGACGACACGATCATCATGATGTCGGGCGAGTTCGGCCGCACGCCGCGAATCAACGGTGGAGCCGGCCGAGACCACTGGGCTCGTGCCGGGTTCTTCTTCCTTGGTGGCGGCGGCATGCGTCATGGCCAAGCGATCGGCTCGACCAACCGCTTGGGCGAAGTCCCTCAGGAACGCCCGATCCACCTGCAAAATGTCTTCACCACGGTCTACAAACTGCTCGGCATCGACGCCGAGACGACGACGCTCATCGACCCGAACGGCCGCCCACAATACCTGACCGACGAGCGAAAGCTTATCCACGAGTTGGTGTGAGATTTCCGGACAGCTCAAGTCAACCCAATTGGCAAACGCAAAAGGCCCGGCGTCTCTCAGAAGCCGGGCTTTTCTTTTGGGCTTACGAATCGGGAGCGGGAGTCGCCGAGCAAGCTGGCAGCTTGCGGCTACGGCAACTGAGTGCTGCCCATCAAATAGCGGTCGCACTCGCGAGCGGCTTCGCGGCCTTCGTTGATGGCCCAGACGATCAGGCTTTGGCCGCGTCGGCAGTCGCCGGCGGCGAACACGCCGGGGATGCTCGTGTCGTACCTACCGTAATCGGCTTTGAAGTTGGAACGAGGATCGGTCTCGACGCCGAGCTGTTCGGCCAGAATCTGTTCCGGACCGAGGAAGCCGAGCGCGAGGAACACCATGTCGCATTCGAATTCGACCTCGCTTCCCTCGACGCGCGAGAAGAGCGCGCTCCCTTTGACCGGCTTCGACCAATCGACCTTCACGGCGGTCAGCGACTTCAAGTTGCCGTTCGCATCGCCGTTGAAGCGAACTGTGTCGATCGCGAACGTCCGTGGATCTTGGCCAAACTTGGCGGCCGCTTCGGCGTGGCCGTAATCGACTCGGAAAACACGCGGCCATTGCGGCCAGGGATTGCTGGCGGCACGGTCGTCCGGCGGCCGAGGCACAATCTCAAAGTTGACTAAGCTCGAGCAGCCCTGTCGCATCGACGTGCCGATGCAATCAGTCCCCGTGTCACCGCCACCGATCACGATGACTTTCTTGCCCTTCGCGCTGAGACACTTGCCGTCCTGCAAGTCGGAATCGAGCAGACTCTTCGTGTTGCCATGCAGAAACTCCATCGCGAAGTACACGCCCTTGAGGTCGCGTCCCGGAATCGTCAAGTCTCGCGGCTTCGTGGCACCGACACACATCGCGATCGCGTCGTTCTCTTCGCGGAGATGCACGGCGTCGATGTCCTTGCCGACCGCGCAGTTGGTCACGAACTTCACTCCCTCGGCCGCCATCAGGTCGACGCGCCGCTGCACAATCCACTTTTCGAGCTTCATGTTCGGAATGCCGTACATCAACAAGCCACCGATCCGATCCGCTCGCTCGTAAACCGTGACCGTATGTCCCGCGCTGTTGAGTTGCGCCGCGCACGCCAGCCCGGCTGGCCCCGATCCGATCACCGCGACCTTCTTGCCCGTGCGCGTTTTCGGCGGGTTTGGCTTGACCCAGTCTTCGGCGAAGCCCTTGTCGATGATCGCGCATTCGATGTTCTTGATCGTCACCGCCGGCGACGTGATGCTCAGCACGCACGCTCCCTCGCACGGAGCGGGGCAGACGCGTCCGGTGAACTCCGGAAAGTTGTTCGTCGCGTGCAGGCGATCCAGCGCCTCGCGCCACTGGCCTCGAAAGACGAGATCGTTCCACTCCGGAATCAGGTTGTTGATCGGACACCCCGACGCCATGTTGGCCATCAACCCGCCCGTGTGGCAAAACGGCACGCCGCAATCCATGCACCGAGCACCCTGCTTCCGCAGATCATCGTCGGGCATGTGGTCATGGAACTCCTTCCAATCCAAAATCCGCAGCGCCGGATCGCGATCGACCGGCAACTCGCGCTTGAATTCCATGAAGCCTGTGGGCTTTCCCATTTCTGCTGACTCACTTTCTGAACGACACTGATTGGCTGGCCAGTGGACTTTGACGATCTCACAATCCGAGTCGGGCCTTGAGTTGTTCCGTTGTTAGCCAGCCTTCTTTGTCCGCTCGCTGCCGCGATCGTTCCAAGATCGCCCAGAATTCAGGGCTTTGATTCAACGCCATCACTTCCAAGTCGCCTTCATCCACTTCACACACGGCGAACGACCGACCGTCGGCGTCGCGGACAATGAGTGGTTCTTCCTTGGCGAGTTCAATCAACTCGTTTGGAGAGGTCAGCTCCAACGTTTTCATAGTTGAATCTCGGTTTTCCCATTTCTGCTGGCTCGTTTTCCTCTATCCGCTGAATCGAGTGACGAACGGATCAAGATGATCTGTCAAGATTCGAATGAATTCCTTCCGTGCTGCTCTCACCGCCGCCGAAGGCGCCGCTTCCAGTAGCTCGGACGCCGTCGATTGTGCATGACGGCGGGCTCCTTCGAGAAAGCGAAACCTCATTGACTCCGTCCTTCACGAAGGTATTGCCGAACTTCTTCCTCCGTATATGACCGCTCACGATCAGCGCGGAAGTCCTCGATTCGTCGGCGAATCTCTTCGCGCTGCAAGTCTTCCACATCGGCCTGAGTGCCCGGGGCATCCTTATCGAGACTCTCCCAAAGTTCTTCGGCCAATTGCGCGCGAATCGTCGGTGGAAGCGATCGAGCGGCTTGAAAGACGGTTTCAAACTCTCGCGGTGTTTCAATCGTTGACATGGTCTAGCTCCGGTTTTCAGCTTCAGGAAACGCGAATGCTCCAAGCTCACCGCTGTCCCGCGGCGGTAGCGATCACTTTGGCAGACCTTGCCGCGGCCTCCTTGGCCATTTCGGCCAAGGCTCGCTTGTAATCCACGGGCATCACCTTGCGGAAATGCTTCAGCGACGTCTTCCAATCAGCCAGGATGGCTTTCGCCAATGTCGAGCCGGTGTACTTGGCATGGTTTTCGATGTACTCTTTCAACTCGGCGATGTCGGCGTCTTGATCGAGTTTTTCGAGTTCCACCATTTCGAGGTTGATGTTCTCGGAGAGCTTTGAATGTGGGTCGTAGACGAAGGCGATGCCACCGCTCATCCCGGCTGCGAAGTTGCGGCCGGTTTCGCCGAGGATGATCGCTCGGCCGCCGGTCATGTATTCCAGGCCGTGATCGCCGCAACCTTCGACGACGGCGATCGCGCCGCTGTTGCGGACGCAGAAACGTTCGGCGGCCACGCCGCGGAAATACGCCTCGCCGTGGATCGCTCCGTACAACGCCACGTTGCCGATAATGATGTTCTCTTCGGGTTTGAACGTCGCCGACTTCGACGGATAGATGATGACTCGCCCGCCCGACAAACCTTTGCCGACGTAGTCGTTCGAATCCCCTTCGAGTTCCAAGGTGACGCCATGAACGGCCCAGGCGCCGAAACTTTGGCCGGCGTGGCCGGTGAACTTCAAGTGGATCGTGTCATCGGGCAGACCGTTCGCGCCCCAGCGTTTGGAGACTTCGTGCGACAGCGTCGTCCCGGCGGCTCGGTTGGTGTTGACGATCGGCAATTCGAGGCGAATCGGTTTGCCGCTCTCAATCGCGGTGCGGCACTTCGGAATCAGTGTCGTTTGGTCGAGCGTGTATTCGAGGCCGTGTTCTTGTTTCTTCTGACAGAACGTGCCGACGTCTGCGTGCGGCTTGGGAGCGGGCGTGAGCAGCGCGGTGAGGTCGATCCCCTTCGCCTTCCAGTGGTTAATCGCCACGTCGGTTTCGAGCAGATCGACTCGGCCAACCAGTTCGTTCATCGTGCGGATGCCGAGTGACGCCATGATCTCGCGAGCGTCTTCGGCCACCATGAAGAAGTAATTGATGACGTGCTCCGGCTGGCCGGTGAACTTCTGGCGGAGTTCCGGGTCTTGCGTGGCGATGCCGACCGGACAGGTATTGAGGTGACATTTCCGCATCATGATGCAGCCGAGCGTAATCAGCGGTGCGGTCGCGAAGCCGAACTCCTCGGCACCCAACAGGCAGGCCATGACGATGTCGCGGCCGGTCTTGAGCTGCCCGTCGGTCTGCAACCGGACGCGACTGCGGAGATCGTTCATCACCAGCGTTTGGTGAGTCTCGGCGATGCCCAACTCCCATGGCAGGCCGGCGTACTTGATCGA
>CAYSHJ010001094.1:0-1908 GCA_964430385.1 uncultured Planctomycetaceae bacterium | reverse complement strand
GAGCAGTCGGTGTCTTCAACGACGTCGTGCAGCAACGCGGCGGCCAGGACTTCGTCATCGGACAGGCCGACCCGCAACAAGATCATCGCGACGCTGGCCGGGTGCGAGAGGTACGGCAAGTCGCTCGCCTTGCGGTGGTGGTTGCGGTGGCTGCGCGCGGCCCAACGCATGGCTCGTTCGACAACAGGGCTGAAGAGAGTAACGGCAGACTCTACACTAGCCCGACGCGCAAGCGAGGGACGGAGATCGCGTGAGTCGCAATCCCCTCGCTCGCGCGTCGGGCTAGTGTCGTGAGCCGAATTGCCGCACTCTTTCGGAATGTCGACGTCAGGGGCGGCCACGTTGTCCTCCGAAGAATTGCTCACTCGGGCACCTCGGTCTCACGGCTGAATTCGTTGAAGCGGACGTATTCCCAGTGCCGCATCAGCGGTGTCGACTGAATCAATTTGGAATACGGTCCGACCGCTTCGATTCGGCCTTTGTGCAGCAACACGACTTGGTCAGCTTTGCGAACAGTCGACAGGCGGCTGGGCAAGAAGATCAGCGTGCGGTTCTTAGCGAGGCGCGCGTAGGTGTCGTCGAGTAATGACTTCGTGTCGTCGTCCAGACGTTCGGCGGGTTCTTCGATGATCATCAGCGCTGGGTTGCGGAGCAACGCGCGCGCGAGGCCCAGTCGAAATCCTTGTCCAGCATCCAACTGCTCGCCATGTTCGCCGAGCACGGTCTCGTAGCCTTGCGGCAACTTGGAAATAAAGTGGTGCGCGTGAACTTCTTTGGCCGCCTCGGTGATGTGTTGCAATAAGAACTTGGGATCGCCGCAACTCATATTTTCGGCGACGGTGCCGGTGAAGAACGGGTCCGTGCCACCGACGAAGACCGCTTCGGCGCGCAGCGATTCGAGGGTGACGAACGCCAAGTCTTCGCCATCGATCAGCACGCGACCCGCTTGCGGCTCGATGAATCGTGGCAAGAGGTACGTCAACGCCAGCGGTTCCAGGGGATCCAGCGACGTCACCGCCGTGACCTTGCCGGCGGGAATTTTCAGGTCCACTCGATCCAGCATCAGCCTCTTGTTCGGCAGGCGGTACGTGACCATTTCAAAGTGAATGGTCTTCGACAGCGGATGTAAGAACTTCGCTCCCACCGTCTGTCCGACCTCGGGAATCTTGTTGAGGTATCGCAGAATTCGATCGCCGGCGATCCCCGCCGTGTTCTCGATGTGCGGCAGTTCCCACAGTTCATTGAGTGGTCGAACCGCGGCACCGAACGCCACCACTAAGGTCAACATGGCCGACACCGGCAAGTGCGCGGCATCGGCCGGATCGGTTAGCGTCTTGGTCGCAATCAGTAACGAAACGATCGTCAAGCTGATCAACACCACGATCCAACAGACCCAGCGTGAAATCCGCTCGTCCTCTTTCATCGTGGCGATTTTTTTCAGGAAACGATCAAGATGCACTTGGAAGCGTGCGTGCTCGAAGTTTTCCATGCCATACCCGCGGACCAGCCGCGTTTTTCGCAAGCCCTCGGCGAGCAACTTCAAGTCACCACCGACACTGTCTTCCATCCGCCGCCGCGATTGTTCGAACCGCTGCCGCTCGCGACGTAACAAGTACCAGCAGGCCAGCAGCGGCACCAGGCACTGCAACGCCAGCACCCAATGCGTCGTCAACACGACGAGCAACAGTCCGGTGAGCATCAAAGGATGCCGCGTCATGCGCTCCAGCCACGCCTGGATTCCCTCGCGCAGGCGTTCGACATCGCCGGTGAACATCAGAAACGCGACTTAGCCGGCGTCGTCTTCAAGGTCGCTGGGCCCCAGCCGCATTGTTTGCCGGTGCAACGACTGCCGTAATCGCGTCGCCACTTCTTGCGAGATCCGAAAGGACAAGGAGCGAACTTGCGACG
>CAYSHJ010001093.1:0-3596 GCA_964430385.1 uncultured Planctomycetaceae bacterium | reverse complement strand
CGACTGATCGGGGTCGCCGGTGACACACAGGTTAGGCACGTCGTGCGACAGCCCGCGGATCAGCTCGTACTGCGCGAGGTTCGTATCCTGATACTCGTCGACCAGGATGAACTCGTATTGCTGATCGAGTTCGGTTCGCAGTTCCGGGTTCTCACGCAGCAACGTCACGGCGTGAATCAGCAGGTCATCGAAATCGACAGCGTTCGATTCGCGGAGCCGCTTTTGGTACTCCGGGTACACGCGTGACAGGACGACGGTTTGAAAATCCATCGTCGCCTCGCGGCGAGCATGCTCGATCTCCTCGGGCGTCACCAATTCATTCTTCAGCCGACTGATCGCGGCGTTGATGCGCGCCGGTGCGTATTGCGACGAGTCGAGATCGAGGTCGCTCAGCGCCCGCTTGATGACGCCGCGCTGGTCATCCGTATCGAAAATCGTGAA
This sequence comes from uncultured Planctomycetaceae bacterium, assembly GCA_964430385.1. Lineage (GTDB taxonomy): Bacteria > Planctomycetota > Planctomycetia > Planctomycetales > Planctomycetaceae > CAYSHJ01. Next base: position 3,155 of record CAYSHJ010001093.1, on the reverse strand, counting down.
GTTCGGCTTGAGGCCGACCAGCTCAGCGTACTCGCGCAGCAAGCGGGCGCAGAACCGATGAAACGTGCTGACCCAAACTCGCGAACCGGGAACGAGTGTTTCGACGCGATGAGCCATCTCCTCGGCCGCTTTGTTCGTGAACGTGACCGCCAGCATCCGTCGCGGCGACACGCCCCGTTCGATCAATCGTGCGATGCGATGCGTGATGACTCGCGTCTTCCCCGATCCCGGTCCGGCCAACACCAACAGCGGCCCTTCAAAGTGCTCGACGGCGGCTCGCTGCGATTCGGTCAAACGGCTTTGCACGACAGAACTCCCTTTCGTGGTTCGCTCCCCTCCCGACGCTTCGGACTATAAAAGGTGCCCGTCGAAGCGAACAGGAGTGCGGACAAGTAAAAACTTGGCGCGGGCTGGCACCCGCAACCCAAGAAAATTTGGCCACGGATGAAACACTGATGGAACACGGATCAAACGCAATTACCGGAACGAGAACCGAGCGGCGTCGGCCGTTGCGCTCCCTTGGGAAGTGATCGCAAATCCGTGTTTCATCTGTGTTTCATTCGTGGCTGAAAAACCTTCGCTCCACGCAAAGATTTCAAACGTTTTCAGTAACCGACCAGGACCAAGACTGGTCGATTCCGCGGAGATCCTGGCGGAGATCTTGCATCCGCATGTCTTCGACTTCGGACACAGAAGCGTCGACTGGCAGACGTTGAGACTTTTCCACGAGCAATGACAAAGGACATCCTCGAATGACTGCAACCCCATCTTGCCAACGAATGTCGGGGTTTCTCGTGTGTGTGTTCGCGGCGTTGATCGCGACCACCGGATTGTTTGCCAGCGAGGTCATGACCATCACTGGCACGGGTCAACGAGAGTATTCCGGCGATGGTGGTCCGGCGACGAGGGCCGGAGCCGGAGAGCCGTATGGACTGACGATTGGCCCCGACGGCGTCTGTGTCGACTCAATGGGCAACGTCTACATCGGCGACAGCGAGAATTACCGCGTGCGAAAGCTGCGCACGAAGTGATTTCGGCGTTGGGCCAGAACGAAAAAGGCGATTGCCGGCACGAGGGGGCACCGGCAATCGCCTCTCAGGCCGCGGTTGATCCACGAATGGAACCGGTTTCCGACCTGTCGGCGACCGGAATTCGCACGCGGCCTCTGGTTCGCTGCTGAACTACGCAAACGGGAGCGGATATGGCTCCAAGATGAATGGGAAGACACGTGCCGGTTTTCCAGCGGCGTGTCGTTCTTTGTAACTCAACTGAGCCGCGCGGTCGGCGGCGAATTGCAGTTGAGTCAATTCCAGGCCACAAAAACGTTCGTTTTCACAGTCAGCGGAGACGTCGGCAAAAACCTCGCCAGCGGAGGCGGCATGTCGCCGAACGCCGTGAATGCTGTGCTCGCGCACTTTGACGCCCGCCGCGGCCATCTTCACAAGGCCTTTCAAAAAATGTCCGACGGACGACTCGGGGCCAGACGCCCGCAGCAGGCGCTCCCACTCCTCATGGGCCTCCCAATAATAACCGTGATTGAACAAGTCAATCGCCAGCAGATAGCTGCGGTTCTCTTGCCAAAGCTCCGCCGAAAGAGGCTTCGCCGTGCGGTTCTTGCGCCCGTAGCTATGCCCCTGCGGGTGGCGAATCGGGTGTGGGGTCGATGATCCGGGAATGTAGGTGTATCCCGGAAGATTTCCAGGCAACAGCTTTGTCAGTTCCGGTTCAGAAGCAGTCGCAGTAGCCATCCGTCTCAGCCTCCAGTCGTTTTGCGAAACGTGTTGAACAAGGGCCGTGTGAGATGTCAAGGATCAGTACGAGATGTAAAGGATCATTAACAGAGGCACGGCACGCCGCTTATCTGAGCGAGCCGTGACGATTGGGTCAAACAAAAAATCGGACTTTTATGCAGTTTCAGGATTCTGCGTGATGAAACAGCGGTGGCGTTTTCGCAATCGTTATCGGTGCAAGACGTCAAGATAGTCGAGATCGCCAGGAAGAAAAGGCCGCATTTCGGTCCACAGCCAGGAATTGACAATTCTCAGGGCGCAACCACTGTCGATGTAACAGGTTGCCGGCGGATCTCACGTTTGATCCGAGCCACCACGCCACGAAAGCCTTGTTGGCGAGTCATCCCCAGCGCCCGTTGCAGGCCCAGATGGCCGACCAGGTCATCCGGAATCGCGGCCACTTCGGCCGGAGAGGCGCCGTCAAGCCCTTGCACCATGAGTGCCACCAGCCCGCGGACGGTGGGTGACTGCTTCGGGACATCGGCCTCCAAACGCGCGTGGCCGTCCACAACCTCGACCCACAAAAAAACCGGCGTCTGACATTCTTGAATACGACAGGCGTCAGACATCGGTCTGGCGGCTCGCGCTGGTGACAAGGGGGGTAACTCGCCGGAGAGATCGACCAGCAGTTCGAGCTTTTCTTCGTCGTCGAGTCCGTCGAAATCCGCCATCAACTCCGTGAGTTTCATAGTCGCGAATGCCTCTCGTCCATTCGTTCACTTAAGTTCACTTAAACAGTCGCCGACTTGGCCGAGCCGGTTAGAGCAAAACTCATGTGTAACTCGGCGTGTCGCAAATGCAATTGCATCCATTCTTCAGTCGCCAGTTTGCCGAGAAACGGATGATCGGCGCCCGGCGTCTCGTGCGAGACACGATCAACCGCCGCTTTCAACTGGCGTAGGCCGTCGTCGACGGAAATCTGCTCATCCGGCAAGATGGATGTTGCGGACGCCGGCAACTTGAAGCCTGGCGTGAGCGGCTTGGTCAGCACTGAATTCTTAACGAGCGGCGCAATCAGCCAGCGGGCAAACCAGGAAGCCTGGAATCCGAATCCGTCAAGCGACGCGTCCATGGTCTTGGCGAGATGCTGCAAAATCTGGCCGAATGACCAGTTCCCCACGGTGACGTGGTCCGTGACAAGCCGCTCCGCATCGCGGACGACATCCGACAATGTCGCGTAATGGAGAGTTCTTCGAGCCGCTCTGGACATCTTTGGCTCCTGCATCGGCGGAATTCGTTGGTGCGACAACAACGGCTACGATCTGATTCCTGCTGCACACGACATTTCAGCGTGCCACTCTGCCGCCGACAAGTTCGCAGCGATCGTAACATGAGACATTCTGGCGAGCGGGGCGGCGTCAGCCC
>CAYSHJ010001092.1:0-4679 GCA_964430385.1 uncultured Planctomycetaceae bacterium | reverse complement strand
AGCTGATCCGGCTCGATATTGTCCAAACGCTGCCCAACGGCCACTTGCAGGCCATCCCCATCGCGCAGGCGCTGACCAGGCTCGATCAAGCCTGGGATAACTTTTTTGAGTATCACCGCGTCGCATAGCCGATGAGCCGCTCGCATCTGCTGGATCGACTTCTCGCGACTCGGTCCAAACGTCGAAGCGTTCGGACTGCTGATCGAAATCCATTATCGGCATTACTTGTACTTCGCAAACGAATGTGTAGCGCTCGCGATCGCATACGGTTGCTATCGCGTGAGCCTTGGGTCTGCGGCAACGGTCGAATGGAATAATCGCTCAATTCCTTTGCGGCGGGTTCAACTCTCGGACGGCATCCACTTCGGCATTCCACCAACTCGGCAAACGATCCCACGGATTCGGCAGGCGCGTGTCCGTAACGAAAATGTAGCCGATCCGCCTCGCAATCCCTTCACGTATGAGCTGGCGCATTTGCTCCGGCTGGTCGATCTCGTAGATGAGAGCGGCGAATCGTCCGGGAGATTCCTCTTTGACCCATGCCGGAAATTCGGCGCCGAAATCTTTGCCGCGTTCGGCGATGCAGACGACATCTGCCGCGGCCCGTGTAAGGTATTCGCGCGCGCAAACTGTCCCGGGGTTTGTGAAGATCAGTGCCTCCGGCCGCTTCTGCCGAATGTACCGGGATAACGCCACGTAGTAATCGACTCCGTCGATCGTGCTGGTTTGCTCATCCAGAAAAACCCCTTGGACCTCAGAATAAAGTTGAAACCATTTGTCCACGTCTGCTTGCACCTCCGCCAGGGGACGTTTCGCATAACTCGTGCTCAGGTAGCCGAGCGTGCGCAGCCCGCTCGCGTCGGCCCGTTTCACGATATCGACGTAATTGGGATCGCTCTTTTCCCCTGGCCCACTGCTGGGATTGACGATCGCAATGACTTCCGCGGAGCGCGAAGCCTGGAAAAGTCGCTCCCAGTGCAGTAACCCTGGCCCGGCCGGGTAGAAATATGCCGGCACCAGGAGTTGGAGCGCTCCCAAAGGCAACCTCTTCGGCAGCTTGCGTCCCCGTCCCTTCGCCGCGGCAGGCGGCAGCGCGTCGTAGCCGGGTTCCCTGGATTCGAGTGACGCCAGCGGCTCGTCGATCATTGCCGATTCTCCGCCGACAACCGGCACCGCAGCATCACCGTTCTGGCCAGTTGCTTCATCGCCCACTTCTGCGGGCACTGCTCTCTGAATGAGAATGATCACCTGCCGCACCGCCAAACCGCCGACAATTAGCACGGCAAACACCACGCACGCAGCCAGTGGAATAAACCACGCTGTATGCCGATACCAGGGCAACCGCTTGGTTTTGGTCGGCGTGTTTTTCCGCTGACCTAACCCCTGCGGCGGCAGGCGCTGTTTCGGTTCCGGTGAACTGTCGGACGGCGGGCGGATCATGTCTTCATACCTCACGCTGGTTCAGTTGCGACAAATCCGTGAAAAAAACCGGCCTCGCCGCAATTCCAAAGCTCCATCAACCCCTAGCATTCCAATAGGTCTACTGCAACGTGGCGGGGGGCGGCACGGGCAGTTTCGCGGGATCGCAACCGTAGCGGATTCCGACCGCCATCTGCTCGGCCCAGAGACCCTCCGGTTTCGGCACCAGATCCTCCGGTAAGAAACTCCGCAAGATTTCGTTTCCCAGCGCGATTTTCTCCTTGTCCCCGGAATGGAGGAAGACGTTGGCCTGCTGGTATCGTGGACTGAAATCGACGTTCTGTTCCAAAGGAAAACCGAGCACTCCGACTCGGTGCGTGGGATCGGCTCGCAACGACGTGAACGTGAGATAGCCACCATTCCCCGAGGCAAAAGTGTTCTCGCCATAGAGCCCAACCAGGTTGTCGGAGATATCGAATTGACGAAAGGTCTTCAGAAACGCGTCACGGTCCGCTGGTGTGTTTTGGGAGAGTGGGCCCCCTGGGATGTTGAGGTCCACGAAACCCGGACAGCAAGCGGTGACCGAGAAGATGCAACGATGCATCTTGAAATTGATCGGTGTCGTTGGCCAGTCACTTTCGATCATCACTCTAAGGAGGTACGAGCTCGCGAACGTGCAATTGTGCATTTCCAGAGTCAGGTTGTCGGCCAACTTGGGCACGACAATCGAATGGTTGCCTGCAACTGAGTGTACGAACGCAGAATCGACAAGCTCGACGATCACGTTGGGGCCAGAGACCGCAATCGTGTTTGATGCTCGGAACAGGCAGCGGCGGAATGACGTGCGGGCCGGGTGGTGTTCGCTGGTTTCGTTGTTCAGAGTCAGCGCACTGACCGACGTGAAACTGCAATCCTCACACGTGACATCTCCGGACTGACTGCTGAGAAGGCTACTGGTCTTTGTGGCACTCCCGGCGAAATGCAGACCGCGCACGATAAGGGACAAATTCCTCACGTTGACCCGATTTCGGTCGGCGTCCTTCACGTTGACCTGATTTGCGTCAGCCGACTTGAGCACCGGTTGAAAACCGCGGCCGGCTCGGATGGTCAAAGGCCGGGTCGATTTGCTGTCGAACTCACGCGTGACACGGCGGACCTGCAACGGGCCGTTGGTGCGGATTTCGATGAAGTCGCCGGGAATCGCCACTTCCACGGCCGATTCCAACGTCGGAAACATCTCCCGATGCCGTCCCACGAGCAATACCTTTGGCAGCTTGCGACCCGGTTCTTTTGCCGCGGCGGCCAGAAGGACTAGGTAACCCGGGTCGCTGGATTCGAGTGACGCGGTCGGCTCGTCAGTCGCGACACCGGCGCCTGAAGGCGGAGATGAACCGTTCCGGGCCGTCACTCCTTCGCCGACATCGGCCGGCGTGTTCTCTCCACGAACAAGCACGATCACTTGTCGAACCACCAGGCCGCCGACAATCAGCACGGCAAACACCACGCACGCGACCAACGGAATGAACCACGCCGTATGCCGATACCAGGGCAACCGCTTAGTTTTGGTCGGCTTATTCTTCCGTTGGCCCAACACCCGCGGCGGAAGGCGCTGTTCCGGATCGGAGGAATGGTCGGACGAAGTGTGGCCCATGTCTTCACTCCTCAGTTTGGCTGGTTCATGTGCCATAAACCCGTGAAAAAAACCCAGCTCCATCGCACATCGAAAGCCCCGTCAAGCCGGAGCAATCCCAAAGTGCGCTACTGCAACGTGGCGGGCGGTGGCACGGGCAGTTTCGCGGGATCGCAACCGTAGCGGATTCCGGCCGCCATCTGCTCGGCCCAGAGACCCTCCGATTTCGGCACCAGATCCTCCGGTAGGAAACTCCGCAAGATTTCAGGTACAAGAGCGGCTTTCTGCTTGTCCCCAGAAAACGCGAAGTCGTGGGCCTGCTGGTAACGTGGACCGAAAGCGACGTTCTGGGCGCGGGGAAATTCAAAAGGAATGCCGGGCGGCGCGACTCGGCGGGTGGGGTCGGTTGGCGACACGGTATCTTTCAGAAAGCCTCCATTCACATTGGCAAGACCTTCCCAGGTTCCGACTAGATTGTCGGCGACTTCGAATTGGCGAAATGTCTTCATAAAGGCGTCGTGGGCGGCCGGTTCGTTACCGGAGAGTGTGGACCCCGGGATGGTTATTGCCACGATAGTGGGACAGCACGAGTGGACCGAAAAAATGCAACGACTCATCTTGAACGTGATGGGAATCGGCGGCCAATCGCCCACGATCCCCACACCAAAGAGGTGAGAGTGCGCGAACGTGCAATTGCGCATTTCCAGAGTCAGATTGTCGGCCAACTTGGATACGCTAACCGCGTTTCCGGCTGGGCCTGTAAAAGCGGAATCAATGAGCTCGACGGTCACGTTGGGGCCCGAGACCACCACGCTGCTTCTTCGGAACAAGCAGCGGTGGAATGACGCGCGGGCCGGTTTGCCTTCACTGGCATCGTTGGTCAGGCTGAGAGCACTGACCGAGGTGAAACTGCAATCCTCGCAGGTGACGTCTCCGAACTGACTGCTGAACACGCCTCCGCCGTGGTTGCTTCTGGCAAAGTGCAGACCGCGTACGACAAGAGCCATATTCTTCACGTTGACCAGATATCCGACAACTGGCCTGAGCACCGGTTGAAAACCGCGGCCGGCTCGGATGGTCAAAGGACGGGTCGCTTTGCTGTCGAACTCGCGCGTGACGCGGCGAACCTCCAACGGGCCGTTGGTGCGAATTTCAATGAAGTCTCCGGGAATCGCCACTTCCACAGCGGATTCCAACGTCGGAAACATCTCCCGATGCCGTCCCACGAGCAACATCTTCGGCAGCTTGCGTCCCGGTTCTTTCGCGGCGGCAGGCGGCAGAACCTCATAGCCGGGTTCGCTGGGTTCGAGTGACGCCGGTGGCTCCTTGATCTTTGCCGATTCTCCGGCGACAACCGGGACCGCAGCATCACCGTTCTGGCCAGTTGCTCCATCGCGCACTTCTGCGGGCGCTGCTCCGTGAATGAGAATGATCACTTGCCGCACCGCCAAACCGCCGACAATCAGCACGGCAAACACCACGCAGGTCGCCACGGGAATGACCCAAGCCGCGTGGCGATACCAGGGCAGAGAATACTTCGGCGGTGCGATTTTCTTCTTCTTCCCCAAGACCCGCGGGGGAAGTCTCGACGTTGGATCATTCTCGCGGGCAACCATCGTCAATTCTTCTT
>CAYSHJ010001091.1:0-1818 GCA_964430385.1 uncultured Planctomycetaceae bacterium | reverse complement strand
GCAGGCGTACCGAGGACGACTCCCGTGGCCGTCATGCTGAATTCGCCGGCATCTTGCTTGGCCAAGCCAAAATCGACCAAGTACGGCTTGTTCGCTCGATCGAGCATCACGTTGCTGGGCTTCAGATCGCGATGAACAACTCCCAGCTCATGGGCGTAATGCAGCGCCTGCGCCAAAGTGGCGCAGAGCTGAGCGGATTCACGAGGCTGAGGACGTTGATTGAGAATGCGCTCCGCCAGTGTCATCCCATCGACGAAGTCGCTGACAATGAAGAGAGTCCCCTCATCACGTCCCACTTCCAACACGCGCACGATGTTTTCATGCCGCAGTTGTGCCGTCGTTCGCGCCTCGCGCAGGAATCGTTCGCGGTATTCTTCACTCAGGTCTTGAGTTCGAGGCAACTTGATTGCAACCGTATGCCGTAAATCCGTGTCGCGCGCTTTCCACACTTCGCCGAAATAGCCACGCCTCACACGCTCAATGAGTTCGAATCGGCCTAGCAGGCGAGTTTCGGGTTTGATTGAGATGAGGGTTTCGTTGATGCCCTCTAAACTACTGCCACACGACGGACAGACAACTTCCGCTACGGATTGGTCTGGTAAGATCTCCAGGTGACAGCGGCAGTGTGGGCAAAGAACTCGCATCGCAGTTTCTCCCAGACCCAGTAGTGCAGAATCCCGTAAACCACTGGGGCAAGCCCAGTGCGGTCGCTTGATTGAGGATTAGATCGTTGCAACTTGGCAAACTTCAAGCTGTGATAATGTCAGCCCAGTAGTTCTACGGAGTGGGTTCTGGAAATCTGTGGCCTTTGGTTGGCCTGTTTTCTTGCAGTCCGACCAGAACAGCGACAGAGTGGCAATTCGCTTTGTTCGCTTGGCTTGATAGTGGCTGAGGAGAAGTTCGATGACGCACTCACTTGAAATCATGAACCTGTGGAACCGACGTCAGATTCTGGAGAGAGCTGGCTTGGGACTCGGCTCGATCGCGTTTGCGGCGTTGCTGCGCGCTGATGCTTCGGGAGCTGACTCTTCACCGATCAGCCCCTCGCCGCAGTCATCTCCCCAACGCGGAGACGGAGTTGCGGCACCGCACATCGAAGCGAGTGCGAAGCGAGTCATCTACCTATTTCAATCCGGCGCGCCGTCGCAGATGGATTTGTTCGATCACAAGCCGACGCTGGCCGATCTGCGCGCGACGGAGCTTCCCGATTCGATCCGGCGCGGGCAGCGGCTGACGGGGATGACTTCCAAGCAGGCGAGCTTTCCGATCGCTCCGTCGATGTTTCAGTTCGCACAGCACGGGCAGTCAGGAGCGACCGTCAGCGAGCTGTTGCCGCACACCGCGAGCGTTGCCGACGAGCTGTGCTTCATCAAGTCGATGCATACCGAGGCGATCAACCACGACCCGGCGATCACGTTTTTCCAAACGGGAAATCAACTCGCGGGACGGCCGAGCATCGGTTCGTGGCTCGCTTACGGACTCGGCAGCGAGAACTCCGATCTGCCGGCGTTCGTGGTCATGATCTCCAACGGCACGGGAAACCCGGCCGATCAACCGCTGTACGACCGCCTGTGGGGCAGCGGCTTTTTGCCGTCGAGGTATCAGGGCGTGAAGTTCCGCAGCGTCGGCGATCCGGTGTTGTACTTGTCGAACCCGCCGGGACAGGACACGTCCACGCGACGCCGCATGCTGGATGACCTCGCTGAACTGAATCGGCTCAAGCTGGCCGAGCAAGGGGATCCGGAGATCGCGACACGCATCAGCCAGTACGAGCTGGCCTATCGCATGCAAACATCGGTCCCCGAACTGACCGACGTT
>CAYSHJ010001090.1:0-1556 GCA_964430385.1 uncultured Planctomycetaceae bacterium | reverse complement strand
TGCTGTCGCTGATCGAAAAAGAAGATGGGACGCGTTTGAGTCGCTGGGCGGCGAACCGATTGGCGGGCGGCAGAAGTGGCCGGCACGAGGTCGGCAGCTACCGGGAGTGCCTCCTCCTGGGCGAACTGTTGCTCGGCGGTTGGCGAGTTGACGCGCGGTTCGGGTGGCCAGTGTGGCGGCTTGTGCTGACTTGGGCGATCGAGCTGAGCACGCCCTGCGAAGCTCCCAAAGGTTGCGACATGTCGGCCGACGAACGCTTGATGCAGTCCGGCGAGTTGCCGTGGCTGCTGGGACAACTCTTCGCTGGTGTGACCGGCGTGACGGAGTTCAAGCAACTCGGACAGCAATCGCTACGCAACGAACTGATCGAGCTGACCGATGGCGACGGTACTCCGTCCGGGAGTTTGTTGGCGTTGCTGCCGCGCTGGCTCGCGTCGTTGATTCGATCGGTCGAGATTGGCGCAATCGTTGGCGAACCGGTGCTCGAAGGAGAGGCCAAGTTTCGGTTTGAGGATGTCGTCACGAAGGCTGTTCTGCTGCTTGATCGCGATGGTTGTTTTTTTCGTGGCGACTCGAACCACGTGAAGCGACATTCCTCGAAACGTGGGACGAATTGCCACTTCGCCCTACAGAACTCGGCAGTGACGATGCTGCTGCGTGGCGCCGAACTGGCTGAGCTTGATGAACTGTCGCTCGCGGCGGAGTCATTGCGACATCGCGTGGCCGTCGCCAAGAACGGTCGTGTCGTGAGCAAACTCAAAGCGACATTTGCCGAATCGCTGGAAGAACGGCTGATTGTCACGGATACCGATTTGCCGGCGGTGCAGTCCGACTGGGCCGGCTGGGCCTGCATGCGAAGCTGGTGGCATGCGACCGCGAACACGACGATCGTTCAGCACGACGGGTCGAACGTCCGGTTGCAAATCGCGACGCAAGGTGTGCCGATGATTGATGGCGAATGGGGGTTAAACGTCTCTCTTGCCGGTGAGCCGCTGACATGGAATGACCATTGGCAATGCGTCTGCTGGACCTCGGACCCGGACATGGACTACCTCGAGTTGTATCTCGAATGGCCCGATGGTCCGACTGTTTGCCGACAAGTGATGTTGTCTCGCAAGGATCAGTTTTTGGTTCTGGCAGATGCCGTGTCGCGAGCTGGCTCGCGACGCGTTGATCTGGAATCGCGACTGCCGCTCTGTCGTGGCGTGCGTGCGAAACCTGATTCACAAACGCGCGAATTCCGCTTGAATTTGTTCGATGTTTGTGCGCGCGTCTTTCCGTTGGGACTGCCAGATGATCGGTTGCTCAGCACAGTCGGACGGTTCGACACGCAGGACGGTTCGTTGCGGCTGGTGCAATCGTCGTCTTCCGAGTCGCTCTACGCTCCGCTCGTGCTGGATTGGTCGCCGGAGCGGACCAAGCTCGACGCGGAATGGCGTAGGCTGACGGGGACGGAGTTGGGCCAAAAGCTGGCATCGTGGCAAGCAGCCTCGCATCGCTTGCGGGTGGGGAATCTGCACCTCGTCGTGTATCACCGTCTTGACGCACGCGACGAT
>CAYSHJ010001089.1:0-2879 GCA_964430385.1 uncultured Planctomycetaceae bacterium | reverse complement strand
GATGGCAACTCAGGATGTATCAACTGTCAGCCAGTGAATGAGTCACGGCCGACAGTCAAGAACCGCAGGCTCGTCACGGTGGGGAGATCTCGGCGAGTTGTCCGTGAAGCAAAGTGAGACTCAGCGAATCCAAGTTCCTTGCGCCAGAAGCCCGGCATGTCTGAAGTGCCGGGCTTCTGGTGTTTTCAGGGTGTTGTCCGCTCTTTGCGTTTCAACTCGCTGTTGTGTTCGGTCATGAATTTCTTGACCTCGTCGGCGAAGTCGAGCAATCGCTCCCATTGCTCGACGTACAGCGTCACCGGCATACGCTGCAGCCCGTAGATGCTGATGGCTCCCTTTTCGCTGACCTTGCAATACAACGTGCCCCGTTTCGGCGCCTCGGTGATGAGCAGCGTCCCCGCTTCTTCGGGAGTGATCTCACCGGCGGCGACTTTCTTCAGAATCTCTTCTTTGGTCATCGGACTGGACTCCCTGGAATGGTTGTACGAGTGCTCCGTTTTGGTCGCGCGGATTCTAGTGGCGATGCGGCTTGGGCGAGAAGCCGAAGGCCGGCAAAACTGAACTTACGAGTGCATCACAACAATTCGGACGAAACAGTCGACTCCAGTGCGCGAGCTTGAAGCATCATGTGATTTCGGACAACGCCGCCTGGAACCCGAAGGACTCGCAGCGATTAGCCCGGGGTCGCAGAGCGCACCCCTGGAATCGAGTTCGACATGGCATTTGCATCCCGGTAGGGATGCCAGCGCTGGCATCCCTGCCGGGATGCGAACGAACTTTCCGCCCGTCACCGGGGGTGCGCTGCGCAACCCCCGGCTAATGGCTTTCAAGCCTCCGGCTTGGGCACACTGGAGGCGAATCGAAATCGGAATTGTTGTTGTGTATCCGGAACTGACGCTGGAGTCTCTGCCGTCGACGAAGTTACGATGTCACCCCGCTGCGGTGCCAGTGGGATTTTCGGAGGCGACCATGCTCACGATCCTCGACGACGGTGCTCGGTTGTGCGATCGGCTGACGCGGCGCGAGTGGATTCGCGTGGGTAGTCTCGGTGCCGGCAGTCTGTCGCTCACGCACTTGTTGGCGGCGCGGAATGCGGTTCGCGGAAAAGAGGTCGCTCGAACCCAAGCCGCTTCGAGCGGTTCTGCCGCCGCGTTCGGCAAGGCCAAGTCGGTGATCTTGTTTTGGCTCACCGGCGGTCCGCCACAGCATGAGACGTGGGACGTGAAGCCCGATGCGCCGGCGGAAATTCGTGGCTCGTTCGGCCCAATCGCGTCGAAGACGCCGGGGATGTTTGTCGGCGAACTGATGCCCCAGACCGCGCGGCTGACGGACAAGATCGCCGTGCTGCGAGCGGTCGTGACCGGCGACAATGCGCACTCGTCCAGCGGTTATCAAATGCTGACGGGCGTGCCGCACGTTCCGCTGAATGCCGAAAGCGTGACGGCGAAAGCCCCGAACTTGTGGCCCTGCGCGGATGCGGTCGTGCGATCATTGCGACCGGCGCGTGGCGGCTTGCCAGCGTCGATCGTGTTGCCGGAACACATCTGGAATGACGGCAACTTCCCGTGGCCCGGGCAAGACGCCGGGTTCCTCGGTCGCAAGTTCGATCCCTGGCTGCTGCACTGCGATCCGAACTCGCCGAAGTTCAAAGTTCCCGACTTGGCCTTTCCCGACGAGATCAGCAGCGTGCGGTTTGACGCCCGGCGATCGTTGCTCGATCAAGTCAATCGGCACTTGGACGGCGCGTTGCGAGGCGACGGCGTGCAGCGTTTCAGCGATGAAGCTCAACAAGCGATCGGTCTGCTCAGCGGCACCGCCGCGCGACGCGCCTTCGATCTGTCTCAAGAGCCGGACTCGGTACGCGATCGCTACGGTCGCTCGCGATACGCACAAAGCGTGCTGCTCGCGCGGCGATTGGTCGAGGCGGGGACGTCGATCGTGCGGCTCACCTGGACACGCATCGAAGGGCAACCCAATCAAGGTGGCTGGGACACTCACGCGCAGCACGCGAAGGCGCTGCAATCGTTGCTGATGCCAATCATGGATCAGTGCTACTCGGCGCTCTTGGAAGATTTGTCCGAGCGCGGCTTGCTCGACGAAACGCTGGTCGTCTGGCTGGGCGAGTTCGGCCACACGCCGAAGATCAACGGCAACGCCGGTCGCGATCACTGGGGGAATTGCTTCTCCGTAGCGTTGGCCGGCGGGGGCATTCGCGGTGGCACTGTCTTCGGAACCTCGGACCGCGACGCCGCGTACCCGATCGAAGGCCGAGTCGCTCCCAGCGATCTGCTGGCGACGATCTTTCACTGCCTCGGCTACGCTCCCGAAACGGAAATGCACGACACGCTCGGCCGCCCGTTCCCCGTCAGCCGCGGCAACGTCATCGAAGCCGTGCTGTGAGCCGATCGCCGCAGAATTGGACGTGCGATGAGGTCGAATGCTCGAGACCATCTTCCGCGCGGCTGGAAGTCGAGCCTTGGCGTCGATACCCTCTTGTTCAATATTCAATGTGAGATTCTGAACAAGTTGGACGGCGCTGGCGGATCGGAGACACAAAGGTCGGAGTAGCGCAATGCCAGGGTCTCTGCAGCATTCGGCCGAAGCGGAAGGTCTCCCCAAGATCACCAATGCCCAGGCGTGCGAGATTGTCCGACAATTCCAAGTTGCCTGGGCTGGCAACGAGATCCCCGATCTCGCCGCGTTTCTGAACGAGCCGAATCTCGAACGCGACAAACTGCTGTTGTCGCTCTTAGCCATCGAAATCCAACAACGGCGCCAACGTGGTGAATTTCCGTCTCTGGTGGAGTACCTCAAGCGATTCGCCGACGACGCGGACGTGTTACTGAAGCATGACGAGTTGCTCTTCGGCCGAGTCGGAG
>CAYSHJ010001088.1:0-7764 GCA_964430385.1 uncultured Planctomycetaceae bacterium | reverse complement strand
TGAATTGAAGGCGGGAGTCAACGTGATCCGCCTCGACCGCCGTGAGCCGCTGCCGCACATCGACAAGTTGCTCGTCGCTCGACTGGATTTTCAGCCTTTGGCGAGCGGGGGGCGTCAGCCCTCCGGTGCGGATGAAGACACAACGGTCAGTGATCGTCCGGACGCACCGAGGGGCTTACGCCCTCCGCTCGCCTCATTCGTCGCGCAGTGGAAACAATTCCTCGAAAAAACCGCCGATGATCCAAACACGCTCTTTCCTGAATGGCGTGAGCTGCTGACGCGCCTCAAACAGGTCGAGTTTGCACGATCCGCCGCCGCGCGGAGCGAAGCTCACACACAGGCGAGCCGCCTTGCGAAAGAATTCCTCGAAGTCCACAAAGCACTGACACCGGCGACAACCTCGACACCGAACGACAAACCAGCCGCTCTAACCGACCTGCGGCAAGAGGCGATTCGAAAACTGCTCATCGATACGGCCGCCGGTGCTCCGTTCGCAGTACCGAAGGATTTCGAGCAACTGTTGGGCGAAGAGACGCGTACGGCGTTGACGCAGCGGCGCGGTGAACTCAAGCCGCTGCAAGACGCAGTGCCGAAATTGCCGGAAACGATGGCGGTCAGCGAGGGGACGGTCGAGGACTTGCGGACTCACCTGCGCGGTCATCACACGACCTTGGGCAAAGAAGTTCATCCGCGCCGATTCCCGCGCATCCTGGCCGGCGACCAGCAAACGCCGATCGGTCCCGATCGTAGCGGCCGGCTGGAATTCGCACGCTGGCTGACCGAGCCGACTCATCCGCTGACCGCGCGGGTCATGGTCAATCGACTGTGGCTGTGGCACTTTGGAGCCGCCTTGGTCCGCTCGCCCGACAACTTTGGACTGCTCGGCGAACGGCCGACGCATCCCGCGTTGCTCGACTGGCTGTCGCGACGGTTCATCGACTCCGCCTGGTCGATCAAGCAGATGCACCGACGGATCATGTTGTCGGCGGTCTATCAAATGGACACGGCTCACAACGAAGCCGCATTCCTCGTCGATCCCGACAATCGATTGTGGTCGCGACGCAATCGCCGCCGATTGGAAGTCGAGGCCGTTCGTGATTCGCTGCTGGCCGTGAGCGGCCGGTTGGACAACGTGATCGGCGGCTCGTTGTTGCCGACGCCGAATCGAGGCTACGTCACCGGCACCGCCAACTTTTATCCGCAGATTTACGACTCGAACCGCCGCTCGGTCTATCTGCCCGTCGTGCGGAGCGCGTTGTACGAGCTTTACCAGGTTTTCGACTTCGCGGAACCGAGCGTGCTCAACGGCCAACGCGAATCGACCACGATCGCGACGCAGGCATTGTTCATGCTCAACAGTAAACTGGTGGCTGACCAGTCGCGCGAGCTCGCTTCTCGCCTGCTGTCACAATCCGACCTTGACGATCCCGCGCGCGTGCGCCGAGCGTACCTCGAAGCCTTTCAGCGCGAACCGTCTTCGTCCGAGATCGCGCGGTCGCTCGACTTCGTGCAGCGTTTTGAAGCAGCCTCCGCCTCAACCACTCCGTCGGAAGAACGCCGACTCGCCGCCTGGCGCAGCTTGTGCCGCACGCTGCTCGCGGCGAATGAGTTCTTGTACGTCGAGTGAACCAACTTACTTTTCGACGCGGCTCATCTATACTCGGTGCCATCTTGCTTCGAACGTTGAGGTAGTGTGCCCGCGACAAATTTTTCTGAGTGGCCCGAGATGATTGCTAGCACTCCGCCTGAAGTCGCCGGTCCTGGACACCGCCTTTCCCGGCGCGGTGAACCAGCTTGGGAGCTGGCGTATTTTTTTCCGACTCAAGGAGAGTGGTCCGAAGAGGATTATCTCGCGCTGAGCCAGCAGCATCGCGTCGAACTTGTCGATGGGTGCATCGAGGTGCTACCGATGGCGACGATCTTTCATCAGTTGCTGGCCGATTTCTTGCACACGCTGTTGAAATCCTACTTGGCCACCTCTGCATCGCTGGAGCATCGTCGCGGCCGAGCCTTGTTCGCACCACTGCCAATTCGCTTGGGAAAAGGTCGATTCCGAGATCCCGACGTGATCTACCTTCGGCCGGAGCGCCTCCGCGCGTTGCACGAACAACCGGACGGGGCTGATTTGGTGATCGAAATCGTGAGCGAAGGGGAAGAAAACCGAGAACGTGATTTGGTGACGAAACGAGCCGAATACGCCGCGGCCGGAATTCAGGAGTATTGGATTGTCGATCCCGAAGCGCGCGCGGTGATGGTGTTGACTCTGGAAAGTCAGACGGTGCCGACTTACCGCGAGCACGGCGTGTTTCCCGCCGGCAACTTGGCGACGTCAGTCTTGCTGCCGGGATTCACGGTGGACGTCGCTGAAATGTTCACTCAAGCTGAGTCCGCCGCTGAGCAGAATTGATCGGCCTCATCCGGTCCAGGATCAAATGAAGGAGTATCGGCTACGTCGTCGCGGTCGCTGCCCGCTTCTCGGCCACCTCATTCCACAGCGGCCCGTAAGTTTCTTTGTCGAAGGGCGGGCAGCCGGTGGCGTATTGGCCGAGGGGATGATCCTTCGTTCGCATCAGGTTCGTGCAATACGAAAACGTGCGGCAGACGCGTTTGCGATCCAGATGGCCGGTGTCTTGGAGTTGCTTGACGAAGTCCGGCTGCGAGAGTGTGCCTCGGCCGAGACCGACGAGCGCAATGCGGCCGGACGAGACATTCGCGGCGGCGGCTTGCGGCATGAACTCTTGCAACCAACTGTAGCCGCTGCCAACGACGGGGAGAGAACTGCATTCCTCCTGCACGCGCGCGGCGATGCGAAAGTGGCGGTCGATCCCGATCAGCGGATGCTCCGGTGGCTTGTAGCCGTCGACGGGAGGGTACTCCGCCGGACGAACGACGTGCGGGTTCGCGTACGGGTTACCCAGCGACACATTGAGCAACGACACACCCCACTCGCGCAGCCAGCGCGCGAGCTGCAACGGTTCGGAGAGATCTTCACGACGATGATCGCTCGGGTCGGTGCCGAATGCCGTGGCGAGCGGCAACTCGTGAGGACACGGTTCGCCGATGAAGTCGACTCCCGCACCGCGGTACGGAATACCGTCGTAGGCGTTGAAACGCGAAGCGATTAGCAACTCCGGCAACTCGACACGGATACGAAAGAGGACGTTGCGAATCAATCGCGTGCGATTCTCCAAGCTGCCGCCGTAATCGCCCGGACGATTCTTCGCGGCCAGCAACTCCGAGAGCAGATACCGATGACATTGTTTGAGGTCGATAAAGTCGCAACCGATCTGCACTGCCAGCTTCGCGGCGGCGAGGTATTGGTCCTCGATCCGCTTCAGGTCGTCGTCGTTTAACACCGGAAACGACTCATCGACGAAGCGGCCGGTCGACTTGTCTTTCGTCAGCGGATCGAGAAGCGGATCGTGAGTCGCCAGCAACGGTCGACGGCAACTGAACCGTCCCGAATGCGTCAGTTGCAGTCCGACGAGCAAATCGCGGTCGTGACCAAATGCGTTTCGATGCGACTGCCGACACTCCGCCAGCATCCGCTCGATCTCGCTGGCCGATCCGTCGTGCAGCCATAATTGCCGCGGATTCATGCGTCCTTCGTCCGTAATCGCCGTCGCCTCGCCCCAGATCAGCTTGGCCCCGCCGGCTCCAAAGCGGTGATAGCGGCGATAGGTCAACTCGTCCGGCAGGCCGTCGAGCGTTCCGTCGCAACCTTCCATGGGTTGAATCGTCCAGCGATTGCCGATCATGCGCGAGCCGATTTCGATCGGCGCGAACATCTCCGACAAGTCGTCCGACATCGCGATGTGATTCAGCCCAAGTCGCTTCGCATCACTCAGCAAATCGTCCGAAGATTTGTAGCGGAAGAAATGAGCCATGAGAGTCTCACACGGTCTGTCCGCTGATGTCGCTTGCTTGGCTCGCATCGAGCCGTCACGCTGTTGGAGTGTGAAGGCCCGGCAAACGGTCGTCAAAGGAGAGCTCCGATGAAAACCCGCTTGATCTGGCGTTCTTGCTTCATCGGATTCGTGGTTGTCGTGTTGTCGGCGAGTGCGTCAATCGGTGGAGCCGACACGGGGAAGAGCCAACCGTCGCGGCCGAACATCCTCGTGATCCTCGGTGACGACATGGGCTATGCCGACATCGGCGTGCAGGGTTGCAAAGACATTCCGACGCCGTACATCGACTCGCTGGCCAAGAACGGCGTGCAGTGCCGCAACGGATACGTGAGCGGGCCCTATTGCAGTCCGACTCGTGCGGGGTTGATGACCGGCCGCTATCAGCAGCGTTTCGGGCACGAGTTCAATCCCGGCCCGCCCATCGACGCGAATATCGACGTCGGGCTGTCGCTGCAAGAGACGACGATCGCCGACCGGTTGAAGGCCGCGGGTTACACGACAGGCATGATCGGCAAGTGGCATCTCGGTCATGCCGAGAAGTTTCATCCGCTCAGCCGCGGTTTTCAGGAATACTTCGGATTCCTGGGAGGCGCGCATTCATACCTCACCGACGGTCGCAGCATTCTGCGTGGCCGCGAAGCGGTGTCCGAGCCGAACTACCTGACAGACGCTTTCGCCCGCGAGGCACTCGCGTTCCTCGACCGGCAGGCCGCGACTGACAAGCCGTTCTTTCTTTATTTGGCCTTCAACGCAGTCCACGCACCGATGCATGCGACGAACAAATACCTGCAACGCTTCGCGAATATCGTGGACAAGGACCGCCGCACCTACGCCGCGATGATGTCCGCAATGGACGACGCCGTTGGGCAAGTGCTGGACAAGCTGCGGCAACAGAAGCAGGAAGAGAACACGTTGATCTTCTTCTTCAGCGACAACGGTGGGCCGACCGGCGGGAATCATTCGTCGAACCAGCCGTTGCGAGGCAAAAAAGCCACGACTTGGGAGGGGGGCGTTCGCGTCCCGTACCTCGTGCAATGGAAAGGGAAGTTGCCGGCGGGCAAGGTCTACGATCAGCCGGTGATTCAGCTCGACATCTTGCCGACGTCGCTGGCGGCGGCAGGAGTCGCAGTTTCGCCGGAATGGAAGCTCGACGGCGTGAACCTGCTGCCGTATTTCAGCGGCGAGAAATCCGGGGCACCGCACGAGGCTCTCTATTGGCGATTCGGAGCGCAGATGGCGATTCGTCATGGTGACTGGAAACTGGTCAAAGCGAGCGGCGCGGACGTCGCGCGAGGTGCTCGCCGTACCGGTGCCCTCGCATTGGAGGGGGCCATGCTGTTCGATTTGGTCAAAGACATCTCTGAGCAAAATGACCTGGCGGATTCGAACTCGGAAAAGGTCAACGAACTGACGGCGTTGTGGAAGATATGGAACGGGGAACTCAAAGACCCGCAATGGAAGGCGGCTCGCGCGGCGGTCACGAAGAACGCGAAGAAGAAGAAACAGAACTGACGCCGCTGGGCACGAGACTCGACTGAGGCGATTCATGCGGCTGGGCGACTTTGAACTGCTGACGGTTTCTGGCGGGACGTACTGGATCGACGGCGGCTCGATGTTCGGCGTCGTGCCGCGGACGGTTTGGACGCGATACATTTCGGTCGATGAACAAGACCGCATCGCGCAGCGCACGAATTGCGTGCTGGTCCGGACGGGCCGCGAGAACGTGCTTATCGACACCGGCTACGGCTCGAAGCTCACTGAGAAGGAGCGTCGAAACTTCAGCACTGAACCGGGCGAGCCGATCGTCGCGAGTCTCGTGGAGATCGGGCTGACTGTGAACGACATCGACGTCGTCGTGTTCTCGCACCTGCACTTCGATCACGCGGGCGGAGCGACTCGCGTTGATGAGTCCGGTCGCGTCGTGCCGACATTCCCGCAGGCCACCTATGTCGCACAACGGCACGAGTGGACGACCGCATCGGCCGAGTATCCCGAACTCCGCGCGGCCTATCACTTGCCGAACTTTGTGCCGCTGAAAGAGGCCGGCCAACTGCGGTTGATCGACGGCAACGTCGAGATCGTTCCCGGCCTGCGAGCCTGGGTGACGGGCGGGCATACCGCAGGACATCAGGTAATCGTGATCGAAAGTGGTGGCGAGGGAGCGATCTATCTCGGCGATGTCTGTCCAACATTCCGGCACCTGCCGACACTGTGGTGCATCGCCTACGATCTGGAATTACTCAAGCTGCGACGCATCAAGCCCGAAGTCTTGGGCACGGTCGCCGACCGCCACTGGTGGGCCTTGTGCGATCACGACCCCCACCACGCGGCGGCCAAGTTGCGTCGCGATGATCGACGCGACTTCGCGACCACGGAAACGCTGGCCACGCTGCCGCCGAGCCACACGCCGTGATGTCGGCAAAATCCCCTGGGAGCGAGATGGACTACTACGGCTGCCATTCGCGAGCGATCGTTCGACCGGACGATCAATGAGCGGCCAGACCACCGAGCTGCCGCACCGCTTCGTAGACGACCGTGTTCGCGGTGCTGGCGAGATTCAGGCTGCGTACCATGTCTCGCATTGGCAGCTTGAGATTGTGCGCGGGTTGCTCGTTGCGGATCGACTCCGGCAGTCCGCGCGTCTCGCTGCCGAACAGCAGAATGTCTCCACGCTGAAAGTCCGCGTCCCACACCAACCGAGTCGCAAACTTCGTGAGACACCACCAGTTCCGGCCGGGCAATCGCGCGCGAACTTCTTCCCACGAATCGACCGCCTCCCAGTCGAGATGCTGCCAGTAATCCATCCCCGCTCGCCGCAGATGCTTTTCGTCCAGCCGAAATCCCAGCGGCCGGATCAGCCACAGCTTGGCTCCCACCGCCACACACGTCCGCCCGATGTTCCCGGTGTTTTGCGGGATGTCCGGTTGATACAAGACAACGTGCAACAGCGGGTCGGTTCGTTCGGACATTGAAGACATTGAATCAGTGTCCTTCGGCGCCTTTCGTCGGTTTCGCATTTCGGTCATCAAGCGAGCGGGCTACATTGTGATGTACGCGGCTCGCATGCGTCGATTCCGCTCGCCTGTTTTGGATCTCAATTCAGGATCCTCGCACGCGGCTCGCGTGCGCCACGTTGTGAGGCTGGACATGTTGTTGCGGTTTGTGACTGCTGAGGTGCCAACACCTGGGGGGTTGTCCCGGCGTGAGTGGCTGCGCGTTGGCGGGCTGGGTGGATTCGGACTGATGACTGCGGCCGGATTGGATGCCGCGCGAACCGTCGGAGCCGAAAAGCGATCAACCTTAAAGTTGCCGGGGTTTGCGAAGGCTAAGTCGATCATCTTGCTGTATGCCGCCGGCGGGCAAAGTCAGTTGGAGATGTGGGATCCGAAGCCGGAGGCCCCCGACGGGATTCGGGGCCAGTTCCAGTCGATCGCGACCAGCGTACCGGGAGTGCGGTTCGGTGAGCACATGCCGCGAATCGCCAAGCTGGCGAATCGGTTCACGGTCGTTCGCAGCGTGTCGCACGATGATCTTGATCACGGGTCGGCGACCTATTTGGCATTGACCGGTCAGCCACATCCGAAGAAGTCGTCGAACCCCGAGCCATCATCGCTCGATGCGCCGACGATCGGATCGCTGGTGCAGCGAGTTCGTCCGGCCGAGCGATTTCCATACACGGCCGTGCAGTTGAATGGCCCGCTGTTGAGCCCGCAGTTGCCGTCCGCGGGACAATTCGGCGGGCTGCTGGGGAAGCGATTCGATCCGCTCGTGTTGGGAGATGTCACCGCCTCGCCGGTTGTGGTCGATGGCCTGGAGCCGCTTCCTGATTTGCCACTCGTCCGGCAATTGGCTCGGC
>CAYSHJ010001087.1:0-7562 GCA_964430385.1 uncultured Planctomycetaceae bacterium | reverse complement strand
CCCGTGTGGCCGGGTCGAAGGGATGAGTCCGTGTTTTCTCGGTGATTATCGAATCATCCCGGCCACAAGGGCCGGAGCTACAGATTGCTTCGTCCCCATGTCTCTGCCGCTCACATTGCCGACGATTCAAAACTGGAGCTGCCACAATTGTGCCGGCTGCTGTCGGCAGCATGCGATCGAGGTGACCGACGAAGAACGTCGACGCATCCTGGCTCAAGGCTGGACTGAACAGGATGGCGCTCCATCCGGCAACGCGCTGTTCGAGTGGCATGCCGGGCCACCCTGGGCAAAACGGTATCGGTTGGCTCATCGCGGCGACGGAGCCTGCGTGTTTCTGAACGAGCAAGGCTTGTGTCGCATCCATGCGAAGTTCGGCGAAGCGGCGAAGCCGCTCGCCTGCCGCATCTACCCCTATGCGTTTCACCCGGCCGGCAACAAGGTGACGGTCAGTTTGCGATTCAGTTGTCCGTCCGTGGTCGGCAATCGCGGGCGGACGATGTCGCAGAACGCCGACGAGATCAAACAACTCGCGCGCGCCGTCGTGCCGGAAGGTGCGGAACGTCTTCCGCCGCCGACCGTGTCGCCGCGCGCGCGAGTCGACTGGCCGGACTTCCTGCGCTTCGTCGACGTCATCGACGCGACGCTGGCTCCGGCCGGAGTGCCGATCACGATCAAGTTGCAACGTGCGTTGTTCTGGTTGAATCTCGTCGAGCAATCGCGGTTCGACAAACTCTCCGGCGAGCGGCTGACGGAATTCTTGAGTCTCATCCGTCAAGCGGCTGACGACGAAGTGCCGCTCGCGCCGAACAGCGATTGCTCGCCGCCGTCGCCAGTCGCGAAAGTCCAATTCCGTTTGTTAACCGCTCAATACGCTCGCAGAGACACTGGCGGGGACTTAGCCAGCGGTTGGCGAGGTCGCTGGAAGCTGTTTTGCGCGGCCCTGCGATTCGCTCGCGGTCAAGGCCACGTCCCCACGCTGCAATCTGTGTTTCGTGAGATTCCGTTCGACGCTCTCGAACAACCGTTCGGCTGTCCCGCGGAGAGCGAGGAGTTGTGGACCCGCTATTTCCGCGTGAAGGTGCGAGGTCTGCACTTTTGCGGTCCAGCCTATTACGGCGTGCCGCTGGTCGAAGGCTTTCAAAGCCTGGCTCTCATTTTTCCGTCGACGCTCTGGATCGCTCGCTGGCTGGCGGCCAGTCAGCAACGAAGTCAGTTGACGCTCGACGATGTCGCACAGGCGTTGGCGATCTCGGATCACCACCACGGCTACTCGCCGATCTTCGGTTCCTTCGGCTTTCGCCGCCGAGTCCGCACGCTAGTGCAACTCGGCGAGATTCCGAAGTTAATCCGCTGGTACTCCACGTGACGATCGCGAAGGGGTCGGGAGTCTTTTTCATGCCGCAATCGCCGAATATATGGTAATTTGACGCGTGTCGTGCGGCATGAAAAAAACTCCCGACCCCTTTCCGCCGAGTTAGCCGAAACCGCGAATCCCCAGTTGTAAAAGCGCCGCCTCGCGGTAATGCCCGTCTTGGTCGAAGAGCTCGTCATGCGTGCCGACTTGAGCGACGCGGCCTTGGTCCAGAACGACGATCAGGTCGGCGCGACGAAGCGTGCTCAGCCGGTGAGCGACCAAGAAGACCGTGCGACCGGTCAACTCGCTGTCGAGAGCGTCGAGAATTTGCTGTTCCGTGGTGGGATCAACGGCGGAGGTGGCGTCGTCGAGGATCAGCACCGACGGTCGCGTGAGCACGGCTCGCGCAAGGGCCAAACGCTGACGCTGGCCACCGGAAAGATTGGCTCCGTATTCGCCGATCACGGTGTCGTAGGTTTGTGGCAGCTCGCCAATGAATTCTTCCGCGTCGGCGATTCGAGCGGCGCGTCGCATCTCGTCGATGGAGGCCTCGGGGCGGCCGAAGACGATGTTCGACGCAACCGTGTTACTGAACAGAAAACTTTCTTGAAAGACGACTCCGACGCTGCGTCGCAGGTCGTCGAGGTTGAACTGGCGCACGTCGACGCCGTCGAGCAACACTCGTCCGGCCGTGACATCGTACAGGCGAGGCAGCAGGCTCAGCAGCGTCGACTTGCCGGAGCCAGTGGCTCCCACGATCGCCACGCAACTCCCCGCCGGCACCGTGAACGCGACATCGCACAACACGGGCCGCCCGGCTTCGTACTCGAACCAAACGTGGTCGAAGGTGATCTCGCCTCGCACCGGCAAGTCCGATCCTTTGTAGCCATCACGCTCCGCGTGATGAGCCGAATGGCCATCAGGCGTCGATTCAGCGTTCGGCTCATCACGCGGAGCGTGATGGCTACGTAGTGGCAAGGCATTCGCCGGCGAATCAATCTCGATCGGCGCGTCGAGCACTTCGAAGACGCGCTGTGCTCCGGTCAAGCTGGTCTGAATGCGATTCGTGATCTCCGTGATCTGACTGACTTGATCGCCGAAGCGTTGCAGCAGTCCGGCGAAGACGAACAGACCCTCGCCCAAGCGGAGCTGGTCGTGAATGATCAAATAGCCGCCGTAGCCCAACAGCACGACCATGTTGATGTTGGTCAGAAAAGCCATCACAGGTGTAAACAAGCTAACTTTCCAAAAAATCGAACGTTTGTGATCGCAGACGGCGTTGTTCGCGGCGGCGAACTTGGCGATCTCTTCCGGCTCGCGCGCGAATCCTTTGACGACGCTGATCCCCTGTACGTTTTCCGTCAGCGTGCGGATCAGCGAGTCGACCAGTTCGCGGTTCCTGACGTATTGCGGTCGCACCAGCCGCGAGAACACCACGGCCGACAACCACAACAACGGCGTGGTCGCCAGACAAGCCAAGGTCAGCCCGACGTGAATCCGCAGCATGTAACTAAGAAATACTCCCAGCGACAGCACCACGATGACGATCTGCACCATGACACCGTCGACGAACATCCGCACGGCTTGTACGTCGCCGGCGACACGGTTGATGATCGAGCCGGTCTCGTGTGTGTCAAAGAAACGGAAGCTCAGCCGTTGCAGCTTGCGATACACGTCGTCGCGCAGCCGAATCACGATTCCTTCGACCAGCCGGGCCGCCGTCAATTCAGCGAGCCTCCGCAACAGGCTTTGCACTGCTGCGAAGGCCGCGATTCCGCCAGCAATCGCGATGATCGTCTGCATCGCCGACCAGTCGCTCGGCGGTTGCCACCCGAGCGGAAAACGCGGCTCGGCCGCGTTGGAATCAACCGCTTGCCGCACCACGTCGATCCCTAAGCCGACAAAGCTCAGACCGATCAAACTGATCGCCACTCGCAGCATTTGCAACGCAGCGAGCTTTACGCACCCGGCGCGATATCGCCAACCGAGCCCGAACAAACGACGCAGCAACTCCCAGTTAGACAGTGCTTCTGGCGAGCGGGGGGCGTTAGCCCCCTGATGATCACGAGCGTCCACGCGATCGTTTCTCCACAAGATGATCACGAGCGTCCATGCGATCGTTACTCCACAAGCCTCCAGCGTGCTTGCCTGAGCTGCGCGAAGGGTGAACCGGCGAGGAGTTCGTACCAGACAGTGACCAGCGAGCCGTCATCACATTCGACGGTGGACGGATAGCCCATGTCGCCTGACTTGGCGTCATCGTTGAGCATTAACGATTCGCTCCACATGCGGCCGTTGTCGGTGCTCAGACGAACTTGATTGCCGAGTGGGGCGCGGCGATGGCCATAACTCATCAGGAGGCGGCCGTCGCGCAGGCGAAGCAGGTGCGACGGAAGACCCCAGACGTTGATCGAGTGCGGCGGCGACCAGGTTTTGCCGCCATCGGTCGATTCGGTTTGCAGTGTCTCGCCAGCGTTTGGTTGGTTGTGATTGCGAATGTGAACGATGAGCGTTCCGTTGGTTGCCTCAACGGCGTGCAGTTCGTGGTACTGCTTTGGATCGTCACCGGGGCGAGGAACAATCGTGGCCAGCCATTCCCACGTCAGGCCATCGTCTTTCGATTCGCACACGCCGACGCGGTCATCCTTCCATAATGCTTTTCCGGCATAAATCAGCCTCCCGTCACGCAGCGCGACCGGACCATGTGGACTGTTCACCGGAACCGCATATCGAGCCGACCACGTCACACCGCCGTCGGGCGAACGAATCATCCACGTCCCCAATTCGCTTTGCCGCTGCTCGGCCGTGATCCGACTGTGCGCCGCTTGCCACTCGGCGAGTGTCTTGCCATCCTCGAACGCTCCCGGTTGCCCCGGCTTCGCCTGCTCCGCGCGGTGCAAAGCCGATTCGTACGCCAGCGATGTGAAGGTCGTCACCAGGATCGAACCTTTCGCCGTTTCAACGACTCCCGCATCGCGATCATCAATCGGTCCGTCGATGAGCACCTGCGGCCAGCGCCACGTGCGGCCTTCGTCTTGCGACCGCATCAACTCGACCCGTCCGAACGGACAGACATGCTTTTCCCGCCCGCCGGAGAACACCAGCAGCAATTCGCCATTCTGCCGCCGGGTCAACGTCGGCCACCCGTGATACAGCGGCGGCTTCCAACTGATGACTCTTCGTTCGAGCACTTCAATCTTCGGAGCCGCCGCTTGTACACGAGCCGCCCACGCCAGCGAGGCCACGCCACTCGCAGCCGTAGAGATCAAAAACTGACGACGATCGAGAATGTGACTCACGTTGAATTCCTCACGCGGCAAAGCCGCAACATCGCCGCCACGCTCCGCGTGACGAAGCTTCCTCATGCGGAGCGTGATGGCGATTTAGTACCACAACGAATTTGGTGCGTTCCGGTCCCCTCTCCCCCGGTACGGGGGAGAGGGTTAGGGTGAGGGGGCGAACGGAGCCAACGTCTCCAGTCGCAGTAAAACCGCTTCTCATGACACCAGCTCGTCGTCGGCCGCGAATCAACTCCGAAGCCCCCCTCACCCTAGCCCTCTCCCCCCGATGCGGGCGGGAGAGGGGACCGGAAATCCTCGATCGTGCGCAGGAGTGTTAGCCGAGTTATTTCCCTGTTCCCTCATTCCGCCACCATCGAAGTCCGCCAAAGCCACATCGTACGCGCGCTTCAGGTCAGTCGAGATGACATGCCTCGGCCAGAGCGATCCGTCCGTCGGTTTCGTGGGGTTTTGAAACCAGACGAGATGCGCATCGAGATTCTTGACCACCACCACGTCCGGACGCTTGTCGCCGTCGATGTCGCCGACGGCATGCCGCTCGAACCAACCGGGTTCGTCCTTCTGAATGAAGTGCCGACGAAAGGCGCCTTTGCCGTCGTTTTCAAACCAGTAGAACTCGTTGTTGACTGTGTCGCCGCCGGTCAGGTCGAGGTCGCCGTCGCCATCAATGTCAGTTGCCGCGACCGCGAAGGCGTAACCGTATCCGTCGGCGATGAGATGCTCGGTGAACTTTGTGCGACTCGCGGGTTCATCTGCTGTGACCGAGACGATCAAGCAGCATAGCAACAGCAGCACGCGCTTCGTGACGGGACGCATGTCGGCTCCAAAGCCTACGCGAACAACTGGTGCAGCGGTTCGCCGCCCTGCATGATCGGCACCGGGCGGCCAAGAGCATCGTGAATGCGTGCTTCAGGCGAGATGCCCAGCGCGTGAAAGATCGTGGCCGCCAAGTTCTCGGGACTGACGGGATGATCAGCGGGAAACGCGGCGTCTTTGTCTGAGCGGCCGTATGTGATGCCGCCGCGAATGCCCGCTCCAGCCAGCATGGCGGGGAAACAGTAACTCCAGTGACCGCGGCCCCACGTCGCGTTTCCGCGCGGCGTGCGACCCATCTCGCCGAGGCACACAACCAGCGTTTCGTCGAGCAACCCGCGATCGTTCATGTCTTCGAGCAGCGCGGAAACTGATTGATCCATCCCCGGCAGCAGGTACTTGCAAACGTCGTTTGAGTGAATGTGGCTGTCCCAGCTATAGCCGTCAGGCGCGTCCCACAAGACGGTGACGAAGCGAGCTCCCGCTTCAATCATGCGTCGTCCCATCAGCACCGACTGGCCAAATAGATGCCGACCGTAGCGATCGCGCAGGGTTGCCGATTCGCGGCGAATGTCGAATGCGGCGCGCATCTTCTGCGACGTGACGAGAGCCAATGCGCGTTCGCGCGTGCGGTCGAATTCGAACGCGGCAGGCGACTGATCGAGCTGTCGCCGACCCGCATCGAATTGTTCCAGCAAACTCACGCGACGGACCAATCGGTCGACCGTCAGTGCGGCATGCGTTTCGACGCCGTGAATCCGGAAGTCCAATTCCGCATCATCGCAGTTACGGAAGTAAGGATTGTCCTTCGCGTCACGCTTGGCGATCGCGGTCGCCAACGCGTCATAGGACCGGCCCAACCAGCCCGCGTACTGCCCCAGGCGGTCATAGCCTTGAATGTGTCCACAACGATTCGGCAGATACACGTAGCTCGGGAAGTCCCGCCGCTGATTTGGCGGACGCCGCTGATCCGCACGTTGATCGAGGTACTCCAACACGGAGCCGAACGCCGGCCAGTCCTTCTCCGTCGCGTTGACTTTCGCCGCACCGCGCTCCGCGGGAGGCATCTCGTGGCCCGTCTGGATGAGATGGCAAGCGTTGTGATCGTTCTGCCCGTGCGTCAAAGTGCGAATGACGGCGTACTTATCCGATAGAGCTGCCATCTTGGGGAGATGCTCGCACACGCGCAATCCGGGCGTACGCGACGCGATCGGCTGATAGGGCCCACGAATCTCGGCGGGAGCCTCCGGCTTCATGTCGAATGTTTCGAGCTGACTGGGGCCACCGAACAGAAACAGAAACAAAACCGACTTGGCTCGCGGCCGCACAATGGCTCCGACCTCTTCCGCCGCGAGCAGCTTGGGCAAGCTGGTCCCCAGCAACCCCGCGCCCCCCGCGCGAATCACGTCTCGTCGCGACATCCCGCTACAAACGCGATGTGCATGGCTTTGAAGACTCAGCATTGTCGGTCCTCCCGTTCGTCGGCCACGTGTCGGAACGATGATAGAGCTTCCGCTATCTAGGCATCAACAGGCACCGATCATTCTTCAGCAATTCCACAGTCCGCCAGAGCCGCGAGCCAACGATCAATGGACATGGTTTGGTCTCCTTGATTGAGCTCACGCCACGCGTCCGCGGTGGAACTTTTCCAACACGCGGTTCGCATGGACCATTGTCACGAGTTTGTGGACGACCGCCTCAAGCTGCGTGCCGGCGATCGCGAAGTACAGTTCGTCATCCGGCAACTCCGTGTAAACGCGGTTGCCGATACAACCCAAGTTCGTGGCGGTGCGCCCGGATTGCATCACCGCCGGGATCGCCGCGCAAGTGGGGCGACCGACCATTGACGAGTCACTGGCGAGACCTGCCGCCTGTGCCGCTTCGGCGAGCAACATCATCTGTCTCGCGTTGCCATTCACTAGGACGACGTCGGGCTCGAACGCGGCATCCGTCAGCCGAGCATAGATGGCCACGCCGAACGTCTCCCCGCGCCGCGGAATGCCGGGGACTTCCGTCATGTTGATGTATTCGAGTTGCACCATTGTCCCGACCAGCCCCTCCAACTCCTTCGCCGTTTCTTCCGGCAAGTCGATGCC
>CAYSHJ010001086.1:0-6555 GCA_964430385.1 uncultured Planctomycetaceae bacterium | reverse complement strand
ACTCAGAAAGCGGATCAGTCTCAACGCCTCTCGCTCTGCACGCAACTCCGGCGTCCACGGCCGCGCATTCCACAACGTCACGTTACCGCTCATCAAAGAATAGATTCCGAAAGGCCTGCCGATTTCGGTAACGGTAAACCGTGAAGTCGGAATCGACTGACGCGATGTCGCGAGTTCCCAAACGCTCACACAACGCGACGAGCGTTGCATCGGTGAAGTCCATCGGCCGATCGGCGTACTTTTGCAGCAGTTCCAGCATGCGGTCCCAATCGGCCGCTTCCGGTTGGATGAGGACCACAGCTCCGTTGCGGACCCACTGCCAGAAATCAAGCTGGGCTTGCCGACTGAAATCCAACAGGTAAGAAACTTCGGTCACGACCGCCAGGTTGGTGGCGGCTCGTCCTTTCAACCGCTGGATGAACCGCAATGCGTCCGCATGAAAACGGTCGTCCTTATCGAACAGCGCGACCAATGGTCCGGAGTCAACGACGACGGTGGCGGGCATTCAGTTTATCTCGCACAATCCGTTTGCGGTTTCGCGACAAGTCCGATCGTCCGCTGCCGACTTTGCCGAACAGGTCTTTCCCCAACTCCCAGGCGACTGGTACATCCGCGTCAGCATTCAGGAATGCTTGCAAGCAGTCGCGAATGAGTTGCGATTTAGAAACTCGCTTGCGCGACGCAGCGCGTGCCAATTCTTTCTCCAAGGGCACCGGCAACCGAACGGTGACGGACATGAGACATCTCCTGTAATGTCCGACAAGATGTAAGACACCGCGACCGCCAAGTCAACGCCGCCATGCCGATGTGAAACGCCTGGCCAAACAAATCTGGCTCGCACTCACCCCGCACGCCGTTCCAATTCACACCTGACTTCGCTCACGCCGTGAATGCTTGCGCGCGCTTGGTAAACACGTTCGTTTCTATTCATCGTGCGGCAATGTGCCGCACGGCCTCTGCTGGGCCGCTTCTCGCCGCTTCTGGCTGAGCTTGCGGAAGTACTTGGGAATCATTTGCGACAACTGGGCCAAGCCGGGCCCCGGGTCGAACAGGGACTGAACATCGCACCGGTACACCGGGTTTAGCAACTGGAGTAGAGCGAGGATCGCCTCACGGCGCCTCGGCGCTGGCAGGTAACGGTGGCGATGCCTCCCGAGCAGCACGGAGGCAATCCACTTCAAGTCCAATTCGAGGTTCCGCGAGCGGACCCCCACCGCGTATGTGGAGTCGGGAGGAACACCTTCGTCGGGCGGACCGTGCAGGTACAAGTCGGCGAGACGTGCCGGGAAATCCATGCCGCTGTGGACAGCCAGCGGCAAAGAACCCCAGACTCTGCCGTTGATCTCCACCAGCTTTGGGCCATCGACGCCGATCTTGAACTCGACCATGGCAAGCCCCGTCCAACTGAGCTCCCGTAACAATCGCACCGAATGGTCGTAGAGCGCCGCGTCGAGTGGCACGCTCTCGCGCATCGCGCTGGGTCCGCCCGAGACCGGGAACTCGCGTAAACGCTGGTGTTGGAACGCCGCCAGCGGACGGCCCTCATGCATGAGCAGTTCAACTCCAACTCCCGTGCCGGGGTAGTACTCCTGCATGAGCACAGGAAAACGGTTCCCTAGCCCCTCGACCGCCGCACCAAGCCCCGCCTCGCAGTCCGCGTAGCATGTTCCGAACTTCTCCATCCGCTCGTCTGCGCCGCGCAGCCAGGACGCCTGCGACTTCAGCACGACCGGCCAGCGCAGATCCGTGGCGGCAACGGCGACTTCTTGAGGAGTCATGCAAAGACGTGTCCGCGGTGCCGGAATGCCAAGTTTCTGGGCCAATTCAAAGGTCTTCCATTTATCCGCCGCAGTGGCCAAGGCTTCGGCTGTCGCCATTGCCAGCCGGCTGATTCGCGTGAACCGTGCCCGAGCTGCGGAGAGCGGTAAAATCGCTGCGTCCGTCACAGGAACGATCAGGTCCACAGACTCTCGCCGAGCCGCCTGTTCGATCACATCGACGAACTGCTTCGGCTCCGTAGCGGGGTTCGGATAAACCAACTGTCCCGCGATCCAACGGCAGCGAAAGCCAGGACTATGGGGGTCGGAGTCGGCAGCAATGACCCGGCAGCCCCGCTTGCCGAGCGATCGAAGAATGGAAATGGCGCTGCCGCGGCCGGAGTCGGTCACCAGAACCGTTCGTCCAACAGTACCAGCAGGAGTTGGCACTGCAGATGATATTGGGACAGTCACCCACTCGCGGGCCTCGGAGGCGTCCGCGTCGATCGAATGGACTAGTGTCGCTTCGTTCATGTCATCCTCTAAAGTCTGGAGGCTGGTAATGGCGGCAGCTTGGGGCCGATGGCCTTAAACAACGATGGAATCGAGATTGGGTACGGATGCTGCACGGTGAAGGCGGGCTTGTTGGCAAGGAACTCGGAAAGCAGCGCCCGCTCGTGTTGCTCGGTATGCTCCAGGAGTTCGTTCTCCGCCTTAGGAAACGCGAACCGGAACCTCCGGTAGTACGACCACAGACTGGACCGCTCCTCTTGCAGCGACGCCACCATTCGTGCCGCGACCTCCGCCGGATCGATCGTCTCGACCACGACGTCGGGGGCGTCGTGGCTGGTCGCAAAGATCAGCACGTCCAGGCTTCCCTCGAGCGGACCGAACGCCTCGCCAAAGAGCTGTTGTGGCGGCATTTGCACGTAGTGCTGCCGCTTCAACAAGGCCGCCACGCGGCCGGCAGCTCGCCGGGAGAGGGATCCGACTCCCGCCAGACGATCCACGAGCTCAATCGCCAGCCGCAGGCTCCGAAGCCGAAAACGGTCATTACGCCGGACTCTTTTCCAATATTGGGGCAGCTCCTGGAGGTGCCAGTCCCAGAGCCGAATTGGTTCGGGGATGCCATACATCCGACCGTCGCGGCTGAGGTAAATCCATTCGTCGCCGATGTACCGAGCCCCCTGCGCCATGAAGCTCAACAGCGTCTCGGTCTTGCCACCCTTGGCCCAACCGGTGACTAGTACGCCGCGCCCCTGGTAGTTGAAGGCGGAGGCGTGCAACGGCAGCATGCCCTTGCCAACCAGCGAGAGGTTGATGATTGCAATCAGGAGCGGCACAGCGGGCAGCCCGTGCTCACAGATAATTTCACAGGGTCGTCCCAGCTCGGCCATCGGGAGTTGCACTCGTGTGGCCGTTTTGTGCGTGCTCCGCAGAATCAGAAACGCGTCCTCCGTAAAGGCCGCGTCCAAACCGATGTACCGCAAAGTGGATCGCAGCGGAAGTTGATCGACAAATCGGATGGTGAGGTCCGGAGCCCGTGCGAGCGGAGCCTGGATCGGGCCGATCTGCCGCGCCACAGCCGCCGCGTCACGGGGTTCGGCATCGAGCAGCCGGATGCCGAACAGTCCGTGCAGGTCAAAATCGGTCTGGGGGATGCATTTCGAAGTGAGCGCGGCCATTAAGCTCCTCCCTTCGCAACAGTGTCGACACAGGAAATCACCGGCTCGGCGGCCGGTGCCGACGGGCGCTGGCGGCACTCGCGAAACTCTCGGATCCGCCGCTCCACGTCGGCGGCAACTTCCGCCAGCGGTCGCGCGCAGTCCACGATCTGAAAATGCTCTATCAATTCGCCCACCCGAAAGTACTCCTGCCGCCGTTGCTCCAAGAGTTCGATCGTCCCCTCCCTTTTGCGGGCGAAGAGCACCTCGGCCGGAGCGTCCAGAAAGATCACCAGGTCCGGCCGGGGATACAGGCGTTCCAACATTCTGGCGTGCAGGCGCTCACTCATATACGGTTGTGGCGTAGGATGGAGCAGTTGGTGGAAGTGGAAGTCCAGGAAAAAGTGGCGGTCGAAGAGCACGATGTACCCGCGACGCTGATACAGCCAGACTAGGCACTGCCGGAACCACTCCTCAGCCGCCACGTTAGCCAGCCGCAGTGTTGATTTAAACTCCGCCAGCCACCGCTTTGCCCAGTGCTTGGGACGCGCGGCGCGGCGCGTGGGATCAGGCGGGCCAGCCGTGTTGGGTCGCCCGCCGCAGGCCCGCTTTAGCGCCAGCAGCAACCTCGTTGTGGGCAGCATCCGGTTGCTCGAATCAAGGCTAACGCCCATGTACAGGTACTTGATGGGCAGCGGCAGGTGGGCGACCAGGTTCTGCGCAATCGTCGTCTTTCCCGCACCGTCGGCGCCGATCAGGGCCACGCTAAAGACCGATTTATCGAGCATGTCAGCTCCTCCCTTTGACTGCCAGCCATCGCAACAGCGGGAACCGCAGCAATTCCGGGAACATTGTTGGCACGTCCACCACCATCCGATTGAGCCACAACACCGCCAGCGAAGCCGTCGCCGCCACAGCCAGACCCATGTAGAGCGGCGGGGCACAGGCCAGTTGGAACACCGTCACGCCGGCCGTGGCCAGGAGCATCATGCCGTACAGCACTAGATACCGTCGTGGGAACAACTGGATGCCCTTGATCCGCAACAGTGCGACCTGGTTGAGTAGGGTGTGGAGCACGACCCCCGCGCAGGTGGCGATCGCTCCGCCCAACGCGCCGTATTGGGGGATCAACGCCGCGTTGGCCGCCACCAGGGCGATGAAACTTGCGGCGTCAATGACCATGATCAATCGCACCTTGCCGAACACTCGCAGCGTGAGGGCGTTGAAGCCCATGGCCGCGTTGATGAAGAACCCCAGCGACAAGATGGCCAGGATCGTTGCCGAATCGGCATACCGAGCGCCAAACAACAGGACTGTGATCGGTTGGGCCAGGGCAAACGACACCACGAAGGCCGGGAACGACAATACGGCGATCCAGCCCGACGTCTGCCAGTACAGATCGTTGATGCCCGCCCGGTCGTCCCGTGCGAACAGGCGCGCAGCCACCGGCACAAACAGCAATTGGAAGCTCTCGAACACCACCTTGACCAAGCCAGCCACCGGCACGACGGCGCGAAATTCCGCCACGCCGGCGGCGGCGTGGAAGTAGTCCAGCAGGAACACCGCCACTGAGGCGCGCATCAGCCACAGGGTGTCGCTGCCGAACACCGGAACACCATAGCGGAACAACTCGCCCGCTGGGACGACCACGGTGCGTGGCGAAAAATGAGCGAGTAACCCCTGATCGCGCAGCGTTCGCAGCAGAATGTGGCCATAAAGCGCCGTGCCGATCGCGCCGGCTGCCACGTAGGCCGCCGCCAGGAAGCGGACGTTCGCATCGAGCCCGATCAACAGCAGTACCGCCGCCAGCTTCAAGCCTGGCCCCACGATGTGCCGCCGGAAAAAAATACCCCATGGGCTGGCGAAGACCGCCACCAGCTTCTCCAGCAGACGGTCCAGGGCGTCTAGCGGAGCCAGCGTCACCAAGATCAACAGCAGCGACACAGTCTGCGGGTCGCTGACCAGCCGAGGGGACAGCAAGTCACGTACTCCCAGTACCAACAGCACGAGCGCCGAACCCACCGCTACGATGGTCCCGACAGCGAGCAACATCGCCCCGAACATGCGGGCATAGTCACGCCGTTCATGGTACATGGGCACGAATCGGGCGGCCGCTTTGTCCAGCCCAAGGGCTGCCAGGCTGGAACCGAATGTCATCAGCACCAGCCCGTATGCGAAAGCACCGTAATCAGCCTTCGATAGGTAGCGAACAGTGAGAACCTGCACGGCAAAGTTCAACCCCATCGCGATCCCTCGCCCGGCCAACAGCAGGCTGGAACCGCGAATATGCTTCGCAGTTGTGGCCCGAGTACCCAATGGGGCGGCGGCAGTGGTCAGCGTGTCGGTCGTCAAGGGATCGCCTTTGCGCACGTTATTGATCGTTTCCGCCGGGGTGTGGCAGTTGGTAGCACGAACGACATCACCACATCGCTTTCCCGAACGGCATCGTCCAAGCCGAGGAGAATCTCAATGTCACATCCAAAGGCGCGTTCTCGCGTCCTGCCGCTGCGCTCCGCGTAGGTCGTGACGACAGGGGCGCCCGGTCGTTTCAATAAGCGTGCGACTGCCGCACTGAGATCTCCGCCGTAAAGGATAAAAATAACATGATAAACTGTTTCTTTCATTGATGTTACGTCTGATTACCAACGATTTGCCGGTCGATGGGGAAATGCCTTAATATCGTGCCGCCAATTTTCGGAGAGCTTGGTCTCACCTATTAATTACCCAGTATATCAAACTT
The DNA here is from genome assembly GCA_964430385.1 of uncultured Planctomycetaceae bacterium. Classification (GTDB taxonomy): domain Bacteria; phylum Planctomycetota; class Planctomycetia; order Planctomycetales; family Planctomycetaceae; genus CAYSHJ01. The sequence goes on along the minus strand of CAYSHJ010001086.1, from coordinate 394 downwards.
ATCCAGTTTAACAATAGCTGTAAACTGGGCGGAGTTGGAATTTCCTGACGTAGCCGTCGATTGTAGTGACACCGGATCAAAGGGGTCAGGAGTCGTTGTTTGCCTGTTCATTGTGGAATTTGACTTGCGGCCGGCCGCGAGGGTGGAGGGTGGAGGAAAGACCGAGTCGCTGGCCGGTCGATTCGATCCAGGACGTCTCACCGAAAGGGCTGCCGCGCTGGGCCGACCGTCGCACAGCGGCCAACTCCCGTTCCGTCAGAGGCTCGTTGACTCTCGCCACCCAATTGGACAAACGTGGAATCGGCCAGGGAGACAGCAAGGCCGGACGAGGCTCGACTGTCTGCTGCCAACGCCACAGCGATCCCCAGCGCCAGTCTTCCGCCCGCGGCACGAG
>CAYSHJ010001085.1:0-1617 GCA_964430385.1 uncultured Planctomycetaceae bacterium | reverse complement strand
CTCTTCCATCGCGGCTGGGACCAGCACTTGAACTTGCCGAAGGCGATTCGAGGTCAATGTCACGACACCGATCAAGCCTCCGCCGCGCTGATCCTCGATCTGAAGCGACGCGGCTTGCTCGACGACACGCTGGTTGTGTGGGGCGGCGAGTTCGGCCGCACGGTTTACTGCCAGGGCAAACTGACAGCCGATGATTACGGCCGCGATCATCACCCGCGCTGCTTCACGATCTGGCTCGCGGGCGGCGGCATCAAGCCGGGGACGACTCACGGCGCGAGCGACGATTTCTCGTACAACATCGCCGCCGATCCTGTCCATGTGCATGATCTGCACGCGACGATTCTGCATTGCCTGGGCATCGACCACACCAAGTTGACGTTCAAATTCCAAGGCCGGCATTACCGTTTGACCGACATCAGTGGTGAAGTCGTGCGCGAAGTGTTGGTGTAGGTGTAGGTGTCGGTGTCGGTGTCGGTGTCGGTGTCGGTGTCGGTATTTATCTCGTCCCCACGCTCCGCGTGGGAATGCGAGCCTCGACGCTCTGCGTCGCGGTTTGCGGTGTTGATTTTGACTGAAGGATCGACCACCCGACGCAGAGCGTCAGAGCGCGTTCCCACGCGGAGCGTGGGAACGAGATTCGTTCTTCGCCGTCGCGGCCACAACAGAGAGGCCACAAGGGCCTGGGCGACAGGCCGATGGCCAACGGAGCACACGATGCCGATCAAGCGTTACCGAGTGGCTGTCATCGGTTCGACAGGTCGAGGCGACTACGGCCACGGACTGGACAGCGCCTTTCGAGGACTCGATCGAGCCGAACTCGTCGCGGTCGCAGATGACAATGCGGCAGGATTGAAGAGATCCGGCGAACGGCTCGGTGTCTCGGCGTTGTTCGGTGACTACCGCGAGATGCTCGACCAAGTGAAGCCAGACATTGTTTGCGTCGGGCCGACATGGCTGACTGATCGCGTGGCGATGTTGCCAGCGATCGCGAAACGTGGCTGCCATATTTACTGCGAGAAACCGCTGGTGCCCGACCTGGAATCGGCGGACACGATCAAGAGGGTTTGCGAATCGAGCGGTGTCAAACTCGCGTTGGCACATCAATGGCGAGCGATGCCGCCGGTGCAGAAGGCTCTCGCCGAGATTCGCTCGGGTAAGTTCGGCCGAGTGCTCCGCATGCGAGCACGGCCGAAGGACGATGCGCGCGGCGGCGGTGAAGAATTGTTGATTCACGGCACGCATTGGTTCGATTTGATGATCGCCATCGCCGGTTCGCCGCGCTGGGTCAGCGGACATATTCGCGTCGGCAACCGCGAGGCGACATTGGCCGACAAGCGAGAAGGCTCAATGCCGGTCGGGCCGGTTTGTGGCGATTCCATTGTGGCGCTGTTCGGCTTCGAAGGCGGAGTGCTCGGCACGTTCGATTCCACAGCCGGCACGGCACCGTCGTCGCGGCGAGCCACCGACCGCGCGGAAGTGCCGCCGGTTTGGGACAGCGTCTACGGCCTGACCGTCGAGTGCGAGAAAGCAACGCTGCATTGGCGGCAACCCGGTGACGTCTACGTCTATCCGGCTCCTGGCGTGCTGCCGGACTTTGAGCAACTTAAGTGGGACAAG
>CAYSHJ010001084.1:0-4690 GCA_964430385.1 uncultured Planctomycetaceae bacterium | reverse complement strand
GTGTAGCCGGAAATCGGAATTGCTGAAAGATGTTCCCGCACCGGCGGAATCCGCATCGTCCCGGTTGACTCAATTCCGAACGCTCGCTCGGAAGTTCCAAGTTCGAGAAGAGCGCCGCGGTCAGTGGCAAGACGGCCGGCTGCTCACACAGCCGCTGTATCGCTGGAGCGACGACAAAGCAGGAGTCATCGACGGGGCGCTCTTCGGTTACGCGGAGACGACGGACCCCGAATTGTTGCTGATGATTGAGGCCCGCCGCGATTCAGTCACGCGCGAAGCAAAGTGGTATTTCACGCTCGCTAAGATGACGTCCTCGCCAGTGACCGTGAGCCTCAACGAGCAAGAAATCTGGAGCGTCGAAGGCTACTGGAAGAATCCGCGAGCACCGACCGATCCCTACGTCGAAGCCGCCATCGGGAAATTTGATCCCGCGGCTCGCTGACATTTGAATTCCGACCTCTGACTGTTGATCGAACACCATGTTGGCCTCGTTGCAGTTTCACACGCCGTTGACGGCCGCCGTTGTTGGCGCGCTGGCGGCGGTCTCTTCGCATTCGTGCATGGCGGCACGAACCCCGAAGTCATTCTGGTCCTGGAAGCGATGCACGGTGCCAAGGAGGACTATTGGCAGTACGGATGCGTCCGGCTCGGCCACGCTCGGATGCAAGCGAAGTTCGATGATCGCGAAGCGTGGTCTGTCGAAACCTACAACAGTCTCAGCCCGAATGCCCCGTACTTCTGGATGCTCCCACGATGAGAGGGTGAGGGCATCAACCGGCAGCCAAGCCGGTGTTATGAAGAAAGGAAAACGAAATCATGACGACCACCACAGGTTTTTGGATCAGAGGCAAGGCGGCATTCTTCGTCGCGTTGCTGGGGTTGCTTGCGTTACTCGCGTTGCTGGGATTGCTGGCGTTACGGATGTCGGACAATTCGGTGATGGCGAACGAGCCGCTTTGGTCCGATCAAGAGCGTCTGGAGCATCGCGACATTGTGTGCCTGGGCACGGTCGTCTCCACCGAGAAGGTCGGGCCGGTCGATGAACACGCCGATCTCCATCTGGCGGTCGTTGAGATTACTTCCACGCGGAAAGGGGACAAGATCACTGCTGGGTCGAAGATCAATGTGTATTACGAATCTTCTGAGTCCGGTCAAAACAAGCGCTGTCCCGCCTGCGCCAAATTGGCGAAAGGGGAGAAGGCCACCTTCTATCTCCGCCACATGTCCGAGCCGATTCAGGCGAGATTGAAGATCAAGACGGCCAAGGAACCCGCCCTGTTTCTGGAAATGGGGTCCGATGTGCAGAAGATCGTGGAGATCCTCAAAGTGATTGGGCCCCGCGACGCCAGCATCGGCGTCGGCAGCGCCGACGGCGCGGCGGTGGGAAATGTCTTCAGCGTCTTTCGAGACCAGGCTCCGCTCGGCAGACTCAAACTCACCGAGGTCAACCGGGATCAGTCGAATGGCACGGTCATCACTCTCCAAGGTGGCTCGAAGCTGGAGCCGGGCGACGTGGTGGTGAGAGACGGCACCTTTCAGTTTCTGGGGGGTCTGCGTCCGGATTCTGCCATCAAGGAACCGGCCAAGGAGGGCCGCATGTATGCCAACGCCGATATCCGTCGCGGCCTCACGCGAGTTCTTTACTACGGCCCGCCGTGGAGTCAGGGGAAGCCGTTCATCGATGATGACACGAAGTATCCCGTGATGATCGCGGACGGTTGTGTCGTCGGCAAAGACTTCAGGTCGTTCGTCGGCGAGTACAACCGGGCAATGAAAGAGCATTTCCAAAAGACGGCGAAGAGATCAAAAGGGTCAGGACTCTTTGATGGAGGTTTTTCCTTTGATCGGGGCTTCTCCTACGAAACAACGACCCCTGACCCCTTTGTCTTATTCACGCTCCTGCATTGGGGAGGGCTTTGCCTGTTGGCCAGTGCAGTCACTGGTGTTGTGCTGAAGACGGTGCTGCCCGCCAAGAATCAGGCCGAGCAACTCGGACAAGGCATCGCCTTGACGCTCATCTCGGTGGTGGGCATCGTGCTCACCATTCTGCACTTCGTGCGGCGCGGTCGAGGCACAAAGAAAAAGACCGACAAACCACGGAAGGCCGTTGGCTCATCCAAGAGAAAACCAAACTGATTGGCCGACACCGGCAACATTTTTAGGAGTCCGTTCATGAGTCAGCCGTCGCGAAACGTGTGGCGAGTCTTTGCCCTGTGGGCCATCCTCGTCGGGCCGGTGATGTCCGCTGCCGCCGAGGACGACGATCCGGCGGAGGATGCTCCAGCGAAGGTTGTTGTCTTGGAGGAGACCAGCATCGACCAGTGGGTCTTCCAAGAGAACCAAGTGAGGGGAGGATTCCGACCCATCCCGAATGCGGCCACTGGTCGCTCCCGGATCGAAGCGCAGTTGAAAGTGACGCTCGATGAACTCGTGCGGGCCTGCGATCTGACTGAGGCTCAGCAGCGAAAGCTGGCGCTTGCCGCCCGCGGGGACATCAAGTGGTTCTTCGATCAGGTCGAGGAAGTTCGTAAGAAGTTTCTCGCGGTGAAGAACGACCAGAATCGGCTCAACCAAGTCTGGAAAGAGATCAGTCCGCTTCAACAACAGTATGGCAAGGGCCTGTTTGGCGAAGAGTCGTTGTTCGCCAAGACGCTCCGCAAGACTCTGACCGAGGAGCAGCAGGCCAAGTATCAAGTTGTGTTGCTCGATCGGCGGCGGGCCGGCTACCGGGCGGCGATTGCGGCGTCGCTGGCCAATCTCGGAAACGCAATCGCCCTGCGACGTGAGCAACACGAAGCGTTGCTGAAGCTCCTTCTGGAAGAGACTCAGCCGCCGCTCCTGTTCGGTCAGCACGACCAACAGGTGGTCATGCTCAGGTTGAGCACGATCCCCCCGAAAAAACTGAAGGAATGGTTGGACAAAGGCCAGTGGAAACAGCTTCAACCGCAACTGCTCCAAGCCAGCGGGACGGACGACTATCTGGCCCAATACGGCGTGATCGAGGAGCCGAAGCCGAATTCGGGAGTCGTGTTGAAAAGCGTGCGCACGGTGGTCGCGCCTCAAGACGCATCGAAGCCCGAATGACTCCTCATCTCAAGGTACGAAGACGCCCTCAGTCCGTAACGAGTCTCCGAACGTCTTTGATGAGCAACATCAACTGAAATTCGTCGATCGGTGAGCGGATGAAATCGAATTTCTCGTAAAACGCGAGAGCTTGCTCATCGTTCGCATGAACCATGATCGCTCGCAGGCCAGCAATGTCGGCGGCTTGCAAAGTTCTGAATAAGGCATCCTTGAGAAGCTCTTTGCCCAAGCCGCGTCCTTGTTCGGTGCGATCGACTGCCAAGCAAAGCGTTTCAAATAGGTGTTAAGCGATTCATGGCCGCAGTCGAAACCGTCCACGTCATGTTGCGGCGTCAGCGGCTCAGGACGTTTCAAGGCGTCAGGCATCGAACACGCCTTTGGACTTCAGCAGCTTGCGGAGCGCCGGCAAGTCGTGCGGCGGAGCGTCGAGAGCTTTGCAAAATGCCTCCCACTGATCTTTCGGCAGCCGGAATTGGTGTTGCTCCGCCAGAATCGCTTGCGCATCTTCAACCGCCCGTTGCAGAACAAAACTGCTGACGGTGGTGTTCAACAATCGCGCGGCTTTCTCAATGACTTTTTTCTGCTGAGCACTGGCTCGAACATTCAATCGCGTTTGCTTGGTGACGATTTCGGTTTTCATGGCGATCCTCTGGTCGGCTGGAAGGTGCCTCACATCGTACACACAACACGGATCGACGCCATCCCGATGACTTGAGCGGTTTCCGTTCGGATGTAGCGGCAAAAAGTAGCTGAAGTCGTGAGACTTCAGTTCGGAACTCTCACGAGTCCCGCTACAGCCTGCCGGTAACCGCTCAAACGACCTCACTCCCACGGGAACAACGTGGCCAACGCTTCGTCGATGACTTCGATCCCGGTCAGCGCATCGCCGGAGTTCCTCAGACTGGAGCCACCGCGAGCCGCACCGCCTTGTCCGCCGAGTCCGGTGTCGTTCCCGTCTTCGCCGTCGAGCGAATCTTTGCCGAGGCCGCCGATCAGCAGGTCATCGCCGAGGCCACCCTTGAGCGTGTCGTTGCCCGCGCTGCCGATGAGCGTGTCTTGGCCATCACCGCCGATCAGCAGGTCGTGGCCGTTCTGGCCGACCAGCGCGTCGTCACCGGCTCCGCCATCCAGCGTGTCATGGCCGTTCCCGCCGTTGAGCGTGTCATTCCCGTCGCCGCCAGTGATCGAATCTTTGCCCGCACCACCCAGCAGCGTGTCGTTGCCGCTGCCTCCGGTCAGGATCGTGTTGCCCAGGAACGCGGACGCATCAATGCGGGAACTCGTGTTCGCCGTCGTGAGACTCGCCCGCTCAATGGAAGTGAGCGTCTCGTTGCCCAGCCCCGTGAGCGTGGCCGGCGTGAGCACAAAATTGGTCGCTCCCGCTTCGATGACGTAGTCCGTGCCGTTGCCCCCGTCGAGCTGATTGGTTCCGCCGTTCCCCATCAGCTTGTCGTTCCCCTCGCCGCCGTCGAGGCTGTCATTCCCGCCGCCGCCCATGAGCGTGTCGTTCCCGCCATTCCCCGAGAGCGTGACGCTGCCACGAAACTTCTTCACGTCGATCTTGTCCTTGCCCGCGCTCCCGGCGAGCGACATCTCTTCGATGTCG
>CAYSHJ010001083.1:0-7029 GCA_964430385.1 uncultured Planctomycetaceae bacterium | reverse complement strand
AACGGTCATGACACGCTCGATGCCACGGGAGCGTTGCTGGGCAACGTGCGGCTGTTGCTCAACGGCGAGGCCGACAATGACACGATCACCGGCAGTGCCGAAGAAGACACGATCTTCGGCGGCGACGGCAACGACAGTCTGTTTGGTGGAGCCGGTGCCGACACCATCGATGGAGGAGTCGGCGCCGACGACATCTATGGTCAAGACGGCGATGACAGCGTGCGCGGCGACGCCGGAGCCGACAATGTTCGCGGCAATGCTGGCAACGACACGGTTGGCGGCGGCGACGGCGACGACTTTGTGTTCGGTCACGACGGGAATGACCTGCTCACAGGTGGCGATGGCTTCGACAACCTTGATGGCGGCGACGGCAACGACACGCTGCAAGGCGGTGTCGGAGCTGACACGCTCACAGGCGGCCTCGGTCACGACTCGCTCGACGGCGGAAAGAACGACGACGTGATTGCCGGCGGGGCGGGTAACGATTTCCTTCGCGGCGATCACGGCAACGACATGCTGGATGCGGGTGACGGCGACGATACCGCCATCGCGGGCGACGGCAACGATACGGTTCTCGGCGGACTCGGCAACGACGCGATCAACGCCTCGGACGGCGACGACAATGTGAACGCCGCCGGCGGCAATGATACGGTGCTAGGTGGCGACGGCCAGGATACGCTCTATGGTGGTGGTGGTGCCGACATCGTGCTCGGTGGCGACGGTAACGATTTCATCAACGCAAACAGCGGTGCCGATACCGTCGCCGGTAATCAAGGCGTCGACACGATCATCGACCCACCCGGCGAGATCAACGAGGCGTTTACGCTCAGCGACGAATTGCTGAGAAAACTGGAAGCGATTTAGAGGACCGTGTGGGTTGAGCGTCACGGTTTGATGCTGCTCATCGGCAGTGTCGACAGATCGCCACATACTGCCGCGCCGCTTCCGACATGCCCAGTTCGAGGGCATCGGCGATAAGGGCATGGCCGATCGAGACTTCTTCGACGTGTGGCACCGCGCCCAGGAACGGGCCGAGGTTTTTGAGGTTCAGGTCGTGACCGGCGTTCACGCCCAGGCCGACTTGTTGCGCCGCCTGCGCGGCGGCGGCATATCTGGCGAGCGAGGCAGCTCGGTTCGGAGTGAGGAAGTCGCGAGCGTACGGTTCGGTGTACAGCTCGATGCGGTGTGCTCCGGTCGTGGGGACGAGCGGCATCGCATCGGGAGCTGGATCCATGAAGATCGACACGCGGATGCCGGCGGCTCGCAGCGGCGGGACCACTCGATTTAACAACGCGGTGTGTGTGATGACGTCCCAGCCGTGATCGGACGTCTTTTGGTCGGGAGCATCCGGAACCAGCGTGCATTGCTCGGGTCGGACTTGGTGAACGAGCGTGAGGAAATCGTCGCTCGGAAAGCCCTCGATGTTGAATTCGACGCCCGTCTCGCGAGTCAGTTGCCGCAATGCTCGCACGTCGTCGGGCCGAGTGTGTCGTTGATCCGGACGCGGATGCACGGTGATCCCAGCCGCACCCGCCGCAATGCACAGGCGGGCGAAATGCACGACGTCCGGCAAGCCGTTATCTCGCGTGTTTCGCAGCAAGGCGATTTTGTTGAGGTTGGCGCTGAAAGCGGTCATCAGGCTCTTTCTTTCGTCGTAAACGCCTCGGGAATGCCAACATCGTGGCGGACGCTGTCAGCCTCCGCAAACCAACGCAGGCTGCGTCGAGCACGTCACCAGCATCGTCGCGCGAGACCGCAGGATCGGCCTTGGCCCGGCCGTTCGGAAAGGGAACTCACTGGTCGCGGGGTAGCCCAACGCCGTCCCGATGGTATCATGGTGCCGACCGTTCCGTCATTTTTCGGAGTTTTGTCGTAGCCACAAGCCGGCAGCTTGCCGCTACAAGTTCTGGTCTTGTTCCGCGTGAGGCACCCATGTCGCAAACTCTCGAACAGCTTGGGCCTTCCGCCACGGCTGTGAGTTCATCGGCCAATCCCGCTCGCTCCACCGAGATCGAGCGGGGTTTTGACGAGTTCGCTTACAAGCCCATTTCGCCCCTCGCGCCCGTGTCGCTCTTGCTGGGAATCTGTGCCCTCTCCGGGCTGTTAAGTGTGTTAGGGCTGATCTTCGGTCTATTTGGATTTGCTCTTGGCTGGGTCTGTCTGCAACAAATCAAACGTGCCGACGGAGGACTTGGCGGGCTGAAACTGGCTCGTTCGGGAGTGTTCCTTTCGGCGATTTTGTTCGTTTCCGGGCTAGGGCTGCACATTTACTGGTATCAGACCGAGTTGCCAGAAGGATATCAGCGAGTCAATTTCTCGCAGGACATCTCCCGCAAGGGTTTCGTCATCGAAGACAACCGCCCGCGCATGCACCCCGACGTGCAAGCTCTCGACGGCCAGAAGTTGTTCGTCAAGGGCTACATGTATCCCATCGGGCAAGAGCAGGGGTTGACGGACTTCATCCTGTGCCGCGACAACGGTCAATGTTGTTTCGGCGGCCAGCCGAAACTGACCGATATGATCAAAGTGAAAATGGAAACCGGCACGGCGACATACAGCACTGGCATGGTGTCGGTCGCGGGAGTTTTCCGGTTGCGCGATCTCAGCCGAGCGGGCAACATGGAACCGGCGTATGAATTGGACGCCAAGCACTTCGGGCTGGCCAAGACGACGTATTGATTCAGGAGGCTCACGATGACCGCCCGACAACCACGCTGCCTCAGAATGATCTTCCGGCGATGGCTGTTGGTCGGTGCGATGACGCTCGCCGCCGGGTTGGTCTGTGGCTGCGGTCATTCGGACGATCGGGCCATCGGGTCCGTTAGCACTTCATCGGAAATCTCGCAGCCGTCCGAGCCGTCTGACAATTGGTCGGCCAAACCTGGACAGCAGCGCACGGAAATCGTCCCGGCCTCGGTGACAGACGCGACGTCATTGGGATCGAACTCCGCGGGGACCGAGACGTCCGCTGCAAAGGCCGCCTCCGACGTCGACTCGTCTCCCAGTACGAACGCTTCCGGCGCACAGACAGCTCCAGCCGAGCAGCCAGCCGCGAATCACAGCAATCCCTCGGATAACGTCGCGCCGCCTGAAGAACAACGGCAATTCAAGGTCGAAGGGCCGGAGAAAGCGCTGCGAATCAGCTACGACGACTTCAACTTGCTCAAGGTCATGAATTTCGACCCGGTGCCGAAGGACGCTCCGGAAAAACTTCCGAAGTGGCTCAAAGCGCTCGATGGTCAGCGGATTCGAGTTCGCGGATTTATGTACCCGCCGTTCCAGGACACCGACATTCGCGGCTTCGTGCTGGCTTGCGACAATCAGATTTGCTGCTTCGGACGAACGCCGAAAGAATACGACCTTGTCGACGTCTTCATGCGTAAAGGGGTCACGACCAGTTATATTCAGAACCGCCCGTTCGACGTCGTGGGTATTTTCCGCATCAAGTCGGAAGTGGAAAAGTACACGGCAATGTACGAACTGGAAGACGCGATCGTGATTGTCAAATGACGCGCGATGTCCCACTCAGGCGAGTGTGGCATGACACGAAATTCAGGAGTGCAAACAATGAAGCCTCTCCGTTTGCTTAGCGTTGTGATGGCTTTGTGTCTGGTTGTTCTCGGCGTCCTCACGCCCCGCTCGGCCCGGTGCTGTCCGTTCTGCTCGGCTCCGTCGCTGACGCTCAGCGAGCAGTTGGCTCAGTCCGACGCGGCCGTGCTGGTGCAATGGGTCGAAGCCACCAAGCCCGAAGAGAAGTCCACCGGCAAGACCACGTATGCGATCGTCGAGGTCGCTCGCGGGCCGAAGGCGATGCTCAAGAAAGACGACAAGCTGACCGTGCCTCGCTTCCGAGCCGGCAAGAAAGGGGATCTCTTCCTGCTCTTCGGCACCAAGGACAAAGAGATCGAATGGAGCAGTCCGATGGAGGTCACGGAGACGAGCTATCAATACATCGCTCAAGCCCCTTCGCCGGAAACGCCGACTCGCAAGCGGCTGGAATACTTCCAGAAGTTCTTGGAATTCTCCGACCAACTGATCTCCAACGACGCCTACGGCGAATTCGCCAACGCGCCGTATGCGGACATTGTGCCCGTGGCCGCGAAAATGCCGCGCGAGAAAGTCCGCAAATGGGTCACCAATAAGGATACCTCACCAACGAGAATGGGACTGTATGGCTTGCTGCTGGGACTGTGTGGCAATGCCGACGACGCTCAGGTGATGCTCGAAAAGATCAAAGAGGATAGCGCGGACTTTCGTTTGGGGATCGACGGTCTCATCTCGGGTTACTTGCTGCTGACCGGTGCCGACGGACTCGACTTGATCGACCAGGCGAAGCTGAAGGCCAAGCAACCGAAATTCAGCGAGGTCTACGCCGCCATGCAGGCGTTGCGATTCATGTGGGACAACGGCAACGGCCGCATCGAAAAGGAACGCCTGCGGCAATCGCTGCGCGAGTTGCTCGATCGCCCGGAACTGGCCGATCTGGTGATCGCCGATCTGTCCCGCTGGGAAGATTGGTCCGTCCAAGACCGGCTGATAAAAATGTACGGTCAAGGCGAGTACGACGTCCCGTCGATCAAGCGCGCGATCGTCCGCTACTTGCTGACCGCTGCGAAGGTCGCTCCCCCCAAGACCGACGACACCAAAGACAAAGCGAGCATCGTCTCGACCAAGCCGGAAGAACTGCCGGCTCACGTGCTCAAGGCCCGAGCCAATCTTGAAAGGCTCCGCGAGCAGGATCCCAAAACGGTCAAAGACGCCGAGCGGTTTTTCTTCTTGCAATAGTTGATGGAGCACAGGAGAGAATGGCCATGCCGACGCGAATCCCATTCGCCGGACTATCGTTCGGCTGGGTACTTTTGCTGACCGCGATCGCGACCGCCTGTCCTTTGTGTGGTAGTCCACAGAAGACATTCAGCGAGGATTTCGCCTCAGCCGACGTGGTCGTACTGGCTCAGTGGAGCGACGGAAAATCGCCGGCCGGGATGTTGGTCGGCAACACGACGTTCTCGGTGGTGGAGGTCGCGCGAGGCGAATCGGAGTCGTTGAAGAAAGACTCCAAACTTTCGGTCCCGAAATTTCATGCAGGACAGCGCGGCGATCTGTTTCTGCTCTTCGGTCAGAGAGAAGACGACGAACTTGTTTGGCGTCCGTTGGAAATTAGCGAGGCTGGCTATCAATACGTCAAGCAGGCTCCGGCCGCCGACCTGCCGACGACCAGGCGGCTGGAATACTTCGTCAAATTCTTGGAGTTCTCCGACGAGCGAATCGCGATGGATGCTTATTGGGAATTCGCGAACGCTCCGTGGGAGGACATTGTCAAAGCCAAACACAAGCTGGATCGCGCGAAGCTGCACCTTTGGATCCAAAGTGAAAAGACTCTGCCAAATCGCTTGAACCTGTATTACCTGTTGCTCGGCTTGTGCGGCAACAACGAGGACGCGCGGATGCTGGAGAACCTCGTTCGCGTTCCTCCGCCGGGCTGGAGCTTGGGCCGGGATGGATTGATGTCGAGCTACCTGTTGCTGACCGGCGACAAAGGCCTGAAAGTACTCGACGAAACCAAGTTCACGAATCCGCAGGCCCCGTTCAGTGAAGTCTATGCCGCGATGCAGGCATCGCGATTCATGTGGACCTACGGCAATGGCCGCATTTCGCCAGATCGTCTGCGGCAGTCAATGCGCACGCTCATTGATTCCCCCGACCTTGCGGACCTCGCGATTGCGGACCTTTCTCGCTGGGAAGATTGGTCCCTGCAAGACCACTTGATGCAGCAATTTGGCAATGCCGATTTGCGAGTGAAGCGTGCCATCGTTCGCTACTTTCTCGTCGCCGCGAAGACCAAAGCGAACCCAGCTGAACTTCCCGCCTCGGCGAAGCAAGCCCGCGAGAATCTGGAAAAGCTCCGCCACCAAGAACCCAAACTGGTCCATGAAACCGAGCGGTCCCACCTATTGCCGTGAGCGGTGATCCGCTCTACACAAGAGCTCTACACAAGAGATAGACACGATGTTTTCGCTCGATGTGGTGCAGCAGGCGTTGCGGCAGTTTGGGTTTGATGGCTGGCTGTTGTACGACTTTCGGGGCAGCAACGTGCTGGCTCGGCGGGTGCTCGGCATGGGGGAGATGCCGGTCACGTCGAGGCGGTGGTTTTTCTGCGTGCCGGCCGACGGCGAGCCACTGAGGTTGGTGCATCGCATCGAGACCGGTGCTCTCGATCATCTGCCGGGGTCCAAGACGGTGTACCTCAAGTGGCAGGAGTTGGAGGCCGGCGTCGCGAGCTTGCTCAGCGGAATGAAGCGGGTCGCGATGGAATACTCGCCGAGGAACGGCAACCCGTATGTCTCGCGCGTCGATGCGGGAACGGTCGAGTTGGTGAAGTCGCTGGGGATTGAGGTTACGTCGTCAGGAGACTTGATTCAGCTCTTCGAGGCCGCGTGGGACGACGACCAAATCCGCTCGCACTTCGAGGCCGAGAAAGTGACCGACAGCGCGTACGGCGTCGCTTGGAAGTTCATCGCTGACGAAGTCCGGTCGTGCGGCGAGACGAGCGAACTCGCGGTGCAGCAGGTCATCATGGACCACTTTGCTCGGCACGGCGTGACGACGTATCACCCGCCGATCGTCGGCGTCGGCCCGAACAGCGGCGACCCGCACTACGAAACCGGCACCGGAGCGAATACGACGATCCGCCGCGGCGACTTCGTGCTCATCGACCTGTGGGGCAAGCTTGATCAGCCACGCTCGGTCTACAGCGATCTCACGCGCACCGGCTTTGTGGGCGAGACCGTGCCGGCTCGCATCGCCGCGGTGTTTAGTGTTGTGGCGAAAGCTCGCGACGCGGCGATCGCGCGCGTGAAATCTGCGTTCGCGGCGAAGCAGCCGCTGCGAGGTTGGGAAGTCGATCAAGCCTGCCGCGACGTAATCGTCGCCGCCGGGTATGGCGGTCAGTTCGTGCATCGCACGGGACACAGCATCGGCCAAGAGGTCCACGGCAATGGAGCCAACATCGACAACCTGGAAACTCAC
>CAYSHJ010001082.1:0-13977 GCA_964430385.1 uncultured Planctomycetaceae bacterium | reverse complement strand
GACACTTGGGACTACAAGCCAGAGTTGCAAAAGCGAGATGGCCAAGAACTCTCAGGAGCCGATCCCAAAACCGGTTTTTTCACAACCAGCGGCAAGTGCTTGAAGTCGCCGTTCGAGTGGCGGCAGCATGGCGAATCGGGGTCGTGGGTTTCGGACGTATTCCCGCTACTGTCTCAGCATGTTGACAAGATGACGTTCCTGCATTCGATGTATCTCCGGCAAAACAATCATGCTCCAGCGGCGATCGAATTGATGTGCGGCACCAACCGCCCCGGCCTCCCGAGCATGGGAGCCTGGCTGACGTACGGCCTCGGCGCTGAGAATCAGAACCTGCCGTCGTTCGTGGTGCTGCACGACACCCGGCCGCGCGGCGACGATCAGATTTGGTCCGCGGGTTTCCTCCCCAAGAGCTATCAGGCTTTGACGCTGGACGCTCGCCGCAAGGAAGCCATTGACAACCTGGCTCGCGACGCGAAGCACAGCGACGTTCAACAACGATCGCAACTCGATTTGATCCGACAACTGAATCAGGAGCATGCGGCGGCGCGGCCGACTCAAAGCGACCTCGCCGCGCGAATCAATTCCTACGAGCTAGCTTATCGGATGCAGATGGCGGCTCCCGATGCGCTCGATCTTTCCAAGGAAGCGGACACGACTCACAAGATGTATGGTCTCGATCAGCCCGAGTGTGCGACGTTCGCTCGGCAGTGTTTGATCGCTCGGCGGCTGGTCGAACGGGGGGTTCGGTTCGTGCAGATCTTCGCGGGTAAGGGCGTCGGTGGTGATGGGAGCGTGAACGACGTTCCGTGGGATTGTCACAGCGACGTTCAAACCAACCATCGTTCCTGCGGGCTGCACACCGATCAACCGGCCGCGGCGCTGCTCGCGGACCTGGCATCGCGTGGGCTGTTGGAATCGACGCTCGTGATTTGGGGAGGAGAATTCGGCCGCACGTCGGATTCACAAGGGGCGAAGGGCCGCGACCACAACCCGAACGGCTTCACGATCTGGCTGGCCGGTGCCGGAGTGAAAGGAGGTTTCCATTACGGAGCCACCGACGAATTCGGGTATAAGGCGGTCGAAAATAAAGTCCACGTCAACGACTTGCACGCGACGCTGCTGCACTTGCTCGGACTGGAACACACCAAGCTGACGCACCGCTTCAACGGCCGCGACTTCCGTCTGACCGACGTCGGTGGCGAACTGATCACCGAGATCCTCGCGTAAGTGAACGATTTCGCCAGTCCCAAGGCTTGCGCATGGATCCGCCCGACGATCAATCGCTGCGCAGCGCGGAGACGATTGCTCAGCGAGGGGCGATGGATTCGGCGTCTGACTCGGCCGGGGTAGTCCCGTTTGCCCGCGTCGGCGCGAAACGTCCACGGCGCGAGATTGCCGTGCAGCGCGGAGTTGGCGAACCGCAGCGGTCCCGTGCATAGAGCTCGCAGGCCGTACGTTCCGCACCAGACGGTGACGTTGTCGAACTCGATGTCGATGCCGTGATCCAACAGGATGGCCGTGTACCCGGCTCCGCGAATGATCGCATCCTGAAAGCGAACATGCTCGGCGTGATCGACGTGCAGCGGGGTCGAGTTGAACGGCGAGATCAGCAGTGGCAACTGCCGCGGATCGGTCGGTCCGCGATAGTTATCGATCGGCTCCGGCAAGTGCGTGTGAGCCAACCGCAGATGGATATGACCGGTCTCGCGGTCGCACTAGAATCCCGGTCCGCAGTAGAGCAGCTTCAAGTCGGTTTCTCTCTGACGGTCCCAAACCTCCCAGTCAACAAGCTCATTTGCCGACCGCAGGTCCTGCGCGTGAAAGTACGTTTGCAGACCGATCATCGAATCGCCGAACGAGCCGACGAAGTCCCGCAGGTTCGGATACGACTTCGTGGAGCGAAACTCGAACGGCGCGCCGCCGACCACCGGAGCCCACGCCGTTGACGGAGCCTCGAAGAATTCCGGCAGGCTGCCGTCGATCACGGCTTGCTCGCCAGGGAACGCTCGGATCGTCATGGGAGCTTTTTCTGTTCCTTTCAATGCCACATATACATTTTCGCGGTAGATCCCTTCACGCAGGTAGAGCGTGTTTCCGGCACGCAATCGCCGCAGAGCATGCCGCAGCGATTTCCAGGGTGCGGCCTGCGTTCCGATGGCGTCGTCGCTCCCCTGCCGCGCGTCAACAAAGAATGACGGACCCTCAGCGGGCAGTCGTTTTGCAGGTGCCGGATTCCGCCGCAACGACGGGTGTGAGACCTCGCCTGCGGACAACTCACCGCAGCAAATTCCCACCGCGAGCACAAGTTGGAATGCCAAGAGAGTCAGTCGGAAAAATGTGTTGGCCTGCATGGGGGTCTCACGGGAGGCAACGAGTCAGACCTTCGGGCGGAATGTTAGAGGCTTCGATCATGAATGATGAGCGCCGTGCGCACAACTTCCGGCTGATTGCAAAATGACAATTGCAAATTGCCAATTGTGTCCACGGATCGAGTTAATCAATTTCCGATTTCCGATTTGCAATTCGCAATGCTTGCGGTTAGGCCGCGTTTGGCTTCCAGGAGCTCGATTTGCGACTCCTCGGCTGGCCAGCTCTTCAAGCCGCAGTCAGCCTACTTGACATTCCGTCGAGATGTCACAAGGCGGCTTCGCACATCTTGGTCGCGGTGACCGGGCTGCCAGGCACACACCCGTTTCGCGACATCAAAACCGCTTTTTTGGCGGGGAAGTTCGTCTCGCATTCCGAAACGGTGGCAACCTGCATCTCGGTGCGGGAAGGTCTATTATGCCCACCACCCGAACCGCTGATCGGAAGTCTCCCACGTTCCCAGTGATCTTTACCATCAGACAGAGGCCATCATGAGCAAGCTGGGTCACTCGCAGAATCGAACGATCCGCGTCTTCGTCTCGTCCACGTTTCGGGAGATGCAGGCCGAGCGGGATGAGTTGGTTCTCAAAATCTTTCCGATGTGTACGACAACACGATTTGAGAGAGTTCTCCATCATGCCACGCGATCCCGATGAGTTTGACTTCTTCGTGTCGTATGCCCGAGCGGACAACTCCGACGGCTGGATCACTCGGTTCGTCGATGAGCTGCTCGTCGAGCACCGCAAGTTCAGCGGCGGGCGCGAGCTGACCTACTTCTTCGACAAGCAGGACATCGGCAGCTTCGACGACTGGCAACATCGGTTGCATCACGGGCTGGCGAAGTCGCGACTGTTTCTGGCGTTCATCTCGCCGAGCTACTTCGCCAGCGAGTGGTGTCGGAAGGAATGGAAGGCGTGGATCGACACCGAGATCTCCAAGCACATTTTGTCGGGCGGTGCCGCCGCGATCTATTTCGTCGAGGTGCCGGGGTTTGTCGGCAAGGTCCACGGCCTGCGTGAGCAGTCGATGTTGGACGAGCATGAAGTCGCGCGGCAAGTCGCCGAACTCTGTCGGCTGCCGGAACCGCGAGACGAATTCATCACCGCGTCGGCATCCGTGGTGCGGCAGATGCGCGACCGGCGGCAGATCACGTCCGATTTCGTGCAGCCGTTTCAGCAGCAGGGGATCGACGCCTTGCGGCGCGACGATCTGCGACTCGTGCTGGAACGATTGGCTCGCGATCTCGACGAACGCTCCGAGCGAGTTCGGCTGGCGGCGGACAGTCTCAGCACGGTGCCGCCGTATAACAAAAAATTCTCCGGCCGCTTGAATGAACTGCTCGACCTGCGACAGCGGCTGAAGGACGACCGCGCCGGAGTTATCTGCGGCGTGCATGGCCTGGGCGGCATCGGCAAGACCGAGTTGGCGTTCACCTACGCCCACGCCTTCGCCAGCGGATATCCGGGAGGCCGGTTCCTGATCCCCTGCGATGGCAAGTCGAGCCTGCGCGACGCGGCACTCCCTCTGGGCGACTTGTTCCGCGACCAGATCAGCGACGAGGAACGGAAGACGGCCGAAATGTATTTCGCGGCGATCAAGTCCTGCCTGTGCGAGCGGCTCGACACTGTCGGTCACATTCTGCTGGTGTTGGACAACGTCTCGGACCTGCAAGTCGTCTCGCCGCAACAGACCGACCTGCTCACGTCGCTGGGACCGAAGCTGCATCTGTTGGCGACGACGCGGCTGCTGCCTCCGTCCGGCGGCGCATGGCTGACATTGGGCGAACTGCCGGAAGCCGATGCGCTCGACATGCTGGAGAAGCATAGGCCGTTCGAACGTAGTCATCTCGCTCCGCGAGATGAGCCATCGACTCACGGAGTGAGTCGTCTACAAACCGAGCGAACCGCCGCACTCCAAATCGTGAAGCGCCTCGGCGGTTTCGCGCTGGCGGTCGAGTTGGTCGCGGCCTGGTTGGCCACGCATCCCGAAACCACCTACGCGCAGTTCGCGGAGGGTCTCGGTTTGGAGGACTTGGAGGCGATCGCCGACTCGGACGATGTGGAGTTGCGGCGGCACAACCATCAGCGTCGCTTGTCTGCGGTGCTTGGTCCCGTGCTGGAGGAGTTGCGACCTGCAGAACGTCGCGCGCTGGAATACGCGGCCTGTCT
Source organism: uncultured Planctomycetaceae bacterium (assembly GCA_964430385.1). Taxonomy (GTDB): domain Bacteria; phylum Planctomycetota; class Planctomycetia; order Planctomycetales; family Planctomycetaceae; genus CAYSHJ01. Next base: position 9,442 of record CAYSHJ010001082.1, on the reverse strand, counting down.
GCCTCCCGATCTGGTTCCGTTGCCCTGGTTGCAGACGTTGGTGACCCGGGATTTCCCGGAATTGAGCCAGCGCTCGCGTTTATCTGATCCGTGGTCTGACCTCTGTCGCCGCTTGGTGCGCTTGGCGCTGTTCCTGCGTGTGGCCGAAGAGACGACGGACCAACGGCTGGTGCGAGTCCACCGCCTGGTTCAAGACCTGGTCCGCCGCAACCTGGACGAGTCCACCGTTGCGGAGCGGCAGCAGGCCGTTCAGAAGTTGGTGGAAGCGCGAGACGGGGTGTTGGAACAGACCACGCGTTGGCAGGATGCGGTTTGGGAACTCGAACCGCTCGAGGCCCTCGCCGATCTGTGGGCCGAGACCCGCCACTCGCAAGCGTCTTGGTTGCTCAACCAAGCTGGTCAGCGGTGGTACAACCTCGCCGAATGGACGCGAGCCGAGCTTCTGATGCGCCGCGCGCTGGCCATCGACGAGCAGTCCTACGGAGTCGAGCACCCCAACGTCGCCTTCCGCCTCAACAACCTGGCGCTGTTGCTCCAGGCCACGAACCGTTTGGCGGAAGCTGAGCCGCTGATGCGCCGGGCGTTGTCTATCCACGAACAGTCCTACGATGCCGAGCACCCCGAAGTCGCCAATCGTCTCACCACCCTTGCGTGCTTGCTCCATCACACGAACCGTCTGGTGGAGGCCGAACTGCTGATGCGCCGTGCGCTGGCCATCGACGAGCAGTCCTACGGAGCCGAGCACCCCAGAGTCGCCATCGACCTCAACAACCTGGCGCAGTTGCTCCAGGCCACGAACCGTTTGGCGGAGGCCGAGCCGCTGATGCGGCGTGCGCTGGCCATCGACGAGCCATCCTACGGAGCCGAGCACCCTCTCGTCGCCATCCGCCTCAACAACCTGGCGCAATTGCTCAAGGACACGAACCGTATGGCGGAGGCCGAACCGCTGTTGCGCCACGCGCTGGCCATCGACGAGGTGTCGTACGGCGCCGAGCACCCCGACGTCGCCCGCGGCCTCAACAACCTGGCGTGGTTGCTCAAGGTCATGAACCGTCTGGCGGAGGCCGAGCCGCTGATGCGCCGCGCGATGGCCATCGACGAGCAGTCCTACGGCCCCGACCACACCGACGTCGCCAGAGACCTCAACAACCTGGCGCAGTTGCTCCAGGACACGAACCGTCCGGCGGAGGCCGAGCCGCTGATGCGGCGTGCGCTGAGAATCTTGTTGAAGTTCACACAAGCCATCGGGCATCCGCATCCGCACCTGCCGGCGTTTGTTGGAAACTACAGGGGACTGTTGCAGGCGATGGGCCTGAACGACGCTGAAGCCCACGAGCGGCTGAACGATCTGCATGGGGAATACGGGATGTCCCTCGGTTGACCGGATGGCTTGTGATTATTTCGCCCCTGGGCTTGTCCCAGGGGTTTAGCGGCCTCTGCGCTACTCGAAATTCTCGATAATTCCGAGTAGCGCAAAAGCCGTTGAACCCCCGACGCAAGGTCGGGGGCGAAAAGTCACAACCGCCGACGCCGATCAACCCCAACGGAAACGCCGAGAAGGACGAGGTACACGTCTCAACCTCATCGGCGAACGCGGCTTGGCAATCCTGGCTCTCCGCCATTCGTGCCGATGTCTGCGTCCTGTGAGCCGCAAGGCGCTAGCCGCGGGTTGTTTTCATCGACCCGCGGCTAGCGCCCTGCGGCTCACGAATGTGTTTTCAACACGGATAGCGGAGTCGAAGAACGGAATTCGGCATCCTCACTGGAAGAACGTTTTGTGGTATTATCACAAAATGCTGCTGGCGGTCGGGCTGTCCGAGTTGGAGATCGCGACTCGGATCGCGGCCGAGTCAATGTCATCACCGGGAAAATCGCATGACCGCAGATCACTTCCACGACCAGGGGGCTGACGCCCCCCGTTCGCCGTCCAGGAAAATCGCATGACCGCAGATCACTTCCACGAAATGATCACCGCCTTGATTGAGCGAGTGCCATTTCAGCTCTTTACGGTTGAGTTGAACACGGGCGAGCGAATCGAGATTGATCACTCTCATGCCCTCGTGGTACGGGACGGTGCTGCCGTGTTCCTGGCTCCCGGCGGCGTACCGCACTTGTTCGATCACGAGAGCGTGAACCAGATCATCGCTGCGCCCGCGAATAAAGAGGCGTGAGGTTAGCCGAGTCTGCAAAGAACGTCGTTTGACAATCCCGCGTCGATCGCGCGATCGGCTGACTTCACGCGGAGCGGTGAAGGCTACTTTGGAACTTTCGGGCGCAGCCCATTCCTCGTGGCTCGGTCCAATGAAAAAAAGTCGCTCCGCGACGATTCCAATGCTCCGTCGAGCCGGAGCACTCCCAAAGTTGAGCCGGAGGATGGGCACTCTTGCCCGTCTGCTTTCGCGCGGGCGGGCGATCTTGTGAAGCTCGAAGAAGACGGGCAAGAGTGCCCATCCTCCGTGGTGTCGATGATCACTTCGGCAGCACCACCGGTTTTCGGCGGCGTTGGACGAGCCAGTCGGCGTTTTCGTTGAGAGCTTCGAGGCCGAGGTCGGTCACTTCAGCAACTTGGTTAGCCATCGAGGCAGCGAGGTTTGGCGGAATACCAGTCGGCCTTGCTCGAAGACGGCGACTCGGCGGAACGGGGTGCGGAGATCGTCGTTGTCAAAGATCAGGACGTGAGGGAGTTCGCGAATCGCGGACTTCAGGTTGTTAAGCGTGCGCGGGTAGCGACTGCGGAGTTTGTCCGTGGGGACGTCGTGGCCGCCTTGTGAGACGCGCATGGCCACGCGCTGCTCGGAAGTCTTGGGGCCAGAGATTCCGATGAAGCAGAGCACCACTGAGTAGCCGGCGGTGATCGCCTCTTTCAGGAAGGCCAGTTTTTCGCCTACCGGGTCGGAGAAAACGGTCTCAAACACGAAGCTCTCGCGTTGCTGCACCAATTCGCGGCGTAAGGCATCGGCCACTTTCGCGGCGGCGTAGGGCTCAAGATCCAGTTCGCGAGCGAGGACGTCGGCGTTGACGAAACGCAAACCGGCGGGCCGCAGGTGAGCGTGATAGAAGGTGGTCTTGCCCGCACCGTTCGGTCCCGCGAGCGCCACGACCAGGGGACGCTGATCGAACGGCAAGTCCGTCATGTCGCCCGCTTCTTCTTGAGAGGCTTGCGAGCTGTAAATTGGCGATTCACGAAGCGGCCGACCGTCCGCTTGCCGTCGGCTTCGATCCGGACCAGATACCCCGGTTCATTCGGAGCCTCTTCGTAATGGGGAAACGGCTGAGCATCCAGGTAGTCGACGACGCGACGCCGTCCCACCGGAGAATCAACCGATTCCAAGCACGCGGACAGCGGCTGAACTGCGGCGTTGCGGCACAACGCCAACACCTGAGTTCCCTGCAACAACGGTTCGATTGCTCGCCCCAGCCGCGCCCAGAACTCAACTTGGCCGGTAAGCGAACGCTCGAACGTTTCGCCCGCCAAACGCGCGTCGAGAACCAAGGCATTAGAAAGCTTCACAGGCTGACTCATGCCGTAAGAGTAGCACAATGCTACCCACAGTCAACCAGCCGCCGTTTCGACCTGGCTTTTGCCAATGATCACTTCGGCAGCACCACTAGCTTTCTGCGGCGTTGGACGAGCCAGTCGGCGTTTTCGTTGAAGGCTTCGAGGCCGAGGTCGTGGATCAGGGCTCGTGACTCGTTGGCAAAAGCATCGCCGCGTCGTCGGCGAAGGGGATCTCGAACATGGTCGATTTAAGTCGTTTCCCGTTGATCCGAGGCCAACCGTTCGGCTCACCGAATTCGGTTGAGTGGACCGCGAAAGCGCTCGGTTTGGAATCCACTCTTCATGGAAAAAAAACCTAGTGCTCTTTGGTGCGCCAGGAGAAAACGCGGAACTCATAATCGGCGACCGATTGTTTATCGCTCCCTCGTCTCGTTCCCGCTCCATGAACCGCGTTTTCTAAGAGTTGCTCGAGGGGCGATCGCGGCGCCGCGAATCGGGAGGGGCCACCGCGATCCTGCTCAAGGGGCGGTTGGGTCAGGAAGCTAAAATCGACCGGGGATTGCTCGGGCTTGGCTTTAACAATGATGACAATCATGTGCTCAAGCCCGAGCGTTGCGCTCGTGACCCTGGCCTTGGGCGTGGTCAGGGTCGCTCCTGCTGAGAGACGGTTGTCGCCGATGAACCCGGTTTCCGGGAAGAACAAATCGATCCCGAAGCTGCTGTCCACAAACAAAAAATTGGCGTCAACGCGCGCTCGGCCTTTGTTATGCACGCTCAGGGCGATAATGTCGCCGACGTTCAGGGCCATCCCGTCGCTTTCCCAGGCGACAACTTTTCCCACCAGATCGCTCTCGTCGCTGAATTGCAGCAACTGGACGTCCACATCGATGCCCAAAACGCCGTGGTCATGTTCCGCCCGAGCGGCTTCGGCGAGACGCAACAGGTTGGTGGCCTGGGCCACGCGAGCCAGTCGCTCTTTAAGCCAAATACCGATGCGGCCGTCAAGGGGCACCGGTCCAAACTCAGGAGAATCAGCGGCGCCGCCATTCCTCCAACCGGCCGCGGGGACCAACACGACGTTGTACGGTCGGACCGCCGTAGGCTGCACACGTACCAACCAATCCGCTTTCCCTGGATCTTCCACGTCGTCGAAGAACGATTGTGGTTTTTTTGCGAGGCGTTGCAGCTCGTCGTGCAGACGCTGCCGCTCCTCGGACGTGACCGCTTCTCCGGCCTCCGTTCGCTGATCCAGCGCCACCAGTAGCTTCCGTTGTCCGTAATCCACATAGACGACTTCACAGCGCCCTCCAACGGGCAACATGGCAGGGGCAGGCAACGTGGCGTAGCCGCACGGCTCGACCCAGGCCGCAAGCAGATCGGCACACGTCACGCGGACGTGCCCCACGGGCTCGTCATCCTTCGCTTGGCCCACTGGTGGGAAGACGGCCAGGATCGTGCCGGACGTTATATCATAGACGGAACCGGCATTGATCTTATATTTTCCATCCGCCTGAGGACTCAGCACGATACTCGATCGGCCCGGCTGCTTTCGCAAGCCAAGCACTTCGCGATCTCGCGCGTCGCCTTCCAACATCGGCGTGGGGAAAGTCCGGCCCATCTGCACATAACGGCCATGGATCCGCGCAACCAATTCGCGGTAAGTGAGCGGGGTGATGGACTGCCGCAGAACCTGGTTGAGCGTATATGTCAACAATCCGTAGCTCTTCCCCTCGGCGTTGCCCGGCGGGAAGCGCCTTTCGACGGTCACTTCGTCGGGTTGCGACGCATACAGAACCACGAGAGTGCCCCTCTCGGAGCGAGGTATCTCTAAGGCATGCCGCGTGAGACTGCCGCCACGCGATCTTTCTGTGACCCGCGCCGCCTGCCTTCTTGCTCTGTCCAACCTGTCTTCTTTCACAAGCAGCGCGGCCGGGATTTGCCGCGCTTTCTCGAAACTACGTCCCATGGTTCCCGCATGGCAAGCATCCACGATAAGCCACACCGCAGCACCACGATCCAGAATGCGCTCGAGCCATACTCGAATCTCGTCGTCGGTGATCGCATTGGGCACTCGGTCTGGGTTATCGTTTGTGGGTTCCATGACGTCGGCTGGGCAGAAGATCTCGTCCATGCCGTCGGGCTCGAAGTCCGCGAAATCGCTGGGGTTGTGATTGGGCTGCTGGCTGCCGTGCCCCGCCAAGAAGATGACCACTTGGTCTCCCGGACCGGCCACCGCTGCCAATCGATTGAACTCACGCTCGATGTGCGCCCGAGTTGGCCGGTCTTGCTCATGCCCCGTCTCTTCGCAAAGCGTCACGATGCTGGTGGTGGGAAAATCAAACTTTTCGCTGAGTAGATCGCGAAACAACAGCACGTCGTTGCCCGGTCCTGCGAGTTGGTGCCCCTCCGGCAACTGGGGATAGCGTGTGCAGCCGACGAGGAGCGCGTATCGCGCTGCGCCGGCGGGAGGCTCCGTCGAGACGGGTTGCGACGGGGGTGCGGCCGCCACCAAAGCACACAAGAAGGCGAGCATGGCCATGGTTTTTGTCCTCTCGTAACGGAACTGCCGGATTGGCGAGACTTTTACACGGCAACAGCGTTCCGAGACCAGCGGATTATTCGGTAATGGGTCCGTTTGGGTGGCATGCCATGGCCATCGGGAAGGGCGTGATCTTGGATCGTCGGACTCCACGCCCTTCGATGACTCAGGGACGTGCCACCCTGCGACACCTGTGCTCAAACGGACCCACTACCGATTATTCGAGGTTGACTCGGCCCGTCCGCCTCAAATCGACGTTGAGCCAAAATACGGCGCCGCCGTATCCTGAGCGCGACCAGAAACATTAGGAGGGTTTAAGATGCCGCGCGGCAGTGGATTCGTTTTATCTCTGCTGGCAGTGCTTTCGCCCCTTCTCTTGGAATTGGGGGCCGATGAGAGCGCCGGTCCTCACGCTGCTGATGCGGCGGAGCCGGGTGCTCAGGTGGCCTTCCACGAACGGCCGAAGTTGGTCGTGCAGTTGGGACATTCGCGAAATGTCCTCGCGGTTGCGTATTCCGGGGATGGTCGAACGGCCCTGACCGGCAGCGACGATCAGACGGCACGACTCTGGGATACGGCAACTGGAAAAGAAATCCGCCGCTTCGAAGGACATTCCGAACCTGTCCGGTCCGTCGCAATCTCAGGAGACGCTCGGGAGGTGTGTACCGGCAGCGACGATCAGTCGGCCAGGCTGTGGGAGACAGCGACGGGTAGGGAAATCCACCGCTTCGAGCACTTCGCCACGGTGACATCCGTCGCCTTCTCAACGGATGGTAAGCAGGTTCTTACAGGCGGCGGTGACGGCAGGGCTCGCCTCTGGGACGCTCAGACCGGTCAGCCGCTAAGGATCTTCGAGGGGCATGCCGGTTGTGTGTCGGCCGTCGCCTTCTCATCCGACGGACAGCAGGTCATGACGGGTAGCGACGACAAGACGTCCCGCCTTTGGGATGCCCAGACCGCGCGCCCGCTGCTGCGATTAGAGGGGCACTCCGAGCCGGTCGTCTCCGTTGCATTTTCTCAGAATGGAAAGTGGTTGCTTACGGGAAGTTTCGACAAGACAGCCCGCCGATGGGACGCCCAAACCGGCGGCCAACTGCAGGTCTATGAATCACCGCGCCGAGTGTTCTCCGCTGTCTTCTCACCAGATGGCCAGCAGGTGGTCACCGGCAATCAAGGCTTCCCGCTCCAGCTCGATGCGGCCGATCAAAACAACACGGTCCGTGTTTGGGACACGCAGAGCGGCACCCAGGTGCGCTGCTTCCGCCAGTACGCCAGCAGCGCCGTGGCTGTCGCGGTTTCGCGCGACGGCAAACAGGTGCTCGTCGGCGCCGCAGGAGACGGACTATCGATGGATGACGGAAGAGCCCAACTTTGGGACATCGAAACCGGGAGCCAACTGCGGGTCTTTGAGGGACAGGGCATTTCGTCCGTCGAGTGTGTGGTCTTCTCGGGCGACGGACGCTGGTTGCTGATCGGCGGTGACGATAGCGCCGCGCGGCTCTGGGACGCAGCGACCGGGAGGGAAATCCATCGCTTTCAGCACGATCCTGGCAGCATCGCGGCAGTCGCCATTTCTTCAGACGGACGAAGAGTGTTGACAGGTGGCAACGATGGCACAGCGCGGCTCTGGGACGCGGTGACCGGCAAAGAGATCCGGCGGTTTGTCGGGCACGCAGGTAGCGTCGTGTCGGTGGCCCTTTCACCAGACGGGAAATCGGCATTGACCGGCAGTGCCGACTCCACGGCCCGCCAGTGGGACGCGGCCACCGGGACGGAAGTCCGCCGCTTGGTCGAGTACACCGGACGGACGGAATTCGTGATTCCCCTGTGCTGTCAGGTTGCCTTTTCCCCAGACGGCCGGTCGATGTTGACGGGACAATGGGACAATACGGCTCGTCTCTGGGACGCGGCCAGCGGCAAAGCCCTGCGAAGTTTCGAGGGACATGCCGACAGGGTTGTCTCCGTGGCCTTTTCCGCGGATGGCAACCACGTGCTCACGGGAAGCTGGGACAAGACGGCCCGCTTGTGGAACATTCAGACCGGGGAACCGTTGCAGATCTTCCAGGGGCATTCCGGCGTGGTCAGCTCAGTCGCCATCTCTCCGGATGGCAATCGCGTGCTGACAGGCAGTGGGGATAAGACGGCCCGCCTGTGGGATGCGCAGACCGGCACTGAGCTACGGAGCTTTCCGGGGCATGCCAGCGCAGGGCAGTCAATCGCCTTCTCAATGGGCAGTCAACGGGCTGTGATGGCCAGCCTGGACAAAACTGCGGTGCTGTGGAACGTCGAAACTGGCCGGCAGATTTGTACCCTCATCCATTGTGGCCGTGGCACCGTAGCGGCCACACCCGAAGGGAACTACATGGCTCCCAAGGCCGCGCTCAAGAGCGTGGCATTTGGGATCGGGAACCGCGCTTTGCCCTTCGACCAGTTCGACCTCAAGTTCAATCGGCCCGACCTCGTGCTGGGAACCATCGGACTTGCTCCCGCCGAATTGGTGAACGCCTATCGCACCACCTACGAAAAGCGGATCGCGAAGCTCGGCTTCACCGAGGAGAGGCTCGGTGGCGACTTTCACTTGCCGAAGATCGCCCTCGTCTCGCAGCGGCCCTTTTTCACCCAAGAGAAATTGCTGATGCTCGGAGTCCGGGCCAGCGATTCGGAGTGTTTGCTGGATCGCGTGAACGTCGATGTCAACGGCGTACCGTTGTACGGGGCCGAGGGAATCCGGCTTCGCGACCGGAATGTGAAGGTTTGGCAACAGAGCATCGAATTCGAGCTTTCGACCGGCAAGAACACGATCCAGGTGTCGGCACTCAATGATCAGGGTGCGGAATCGATCAAGGAAACACTGGAAATACGCTGCGACGCCACCGCGCCACCGCCGGAGCTGTATGTCGTCGCCGTCGGAGTCTCCGACTATCGCGATCACCGGTATCGTCTGACCTACGCGCAGAAAGACGCTCATGACCTGGCGGAGCTCTTGCAGAGCAAAGCGGATCGCTTCGGCCAGGTGCATGTCGCGAAATTCTTGGACCGCGAGGCGACTCGCGACAATATTCTCAAGGTCAAGAAGCTGCTGCTGCAATCGCGGGTGGACGATGAAGTCGTCATATTCTTTGCAGGTCATGGACTGCTGGACACCAAGTTGGACTACTACTTTGCGACCGCCGACACCGACTTCGAGGATCCGGCGAAGGATGGGCTGTCTTACGCGGCCATCGAAAGCTTGTTGGATGGCATCCGGGCTCGCAAAAAGCTGCTGCTCATGGACACCTGCCATTCCGGAGAAGTGGACAAGGAGAGTGTCGAGGTCACAGTCGCCGACGCACTGCCGCAAGAGAAGATCAAAACACGGAGCTATCGCAGCCTTCAGCGTCTGGATGCAAGCCGGCTGGGATTGA